>DATLVT010000686.1:0-2845 GCA_035577105.1 Polyangia bacterium | reverse complement strand
CGAAGCCGCCGCCCGTCATCTGGCCAGCAAAGGCGCCCGGGTCTTCCTGGGCGCCCGCCGCGCTGACCGGCTCTCCGCCGTGGTGGCGGACATCGAGCGCTCGGGCGGTGAAGCGGCCGCGAAGACCACGGACGTGACCAGGCGCGCCGACGTCGAGGCGCTGGTCCAGGCCGCGCTCCAGAAGTTTGGCCGCGTCGACGTCATGGTGAACAACGCCGGCCTCATGGCCACCTCCCCCATCGCCAAGGTGCGCGTCGAGGAATGGGAGCGCATGGTCGACATCAACATCAAGGGTGTCCTGTACGGCATCGCCGCCGCCCTGCCCCTCTTCCAGACGCAGGGCAGTGGCCACTTCATCAACATCTCGTCGGTCGCCGGCCACAAGGTCAGCATGGGCTCGGCGGTGTACGCCGGCACCAAATTCGCGGTGCGCGCCATCTCGGAAGGGCTGCGCCAGGAGGTCGATGGCATCCGCACGACGATCATCTCGCCCGGCGCGGTCCAGACCGAGCTGCCACTCGGCATCTCCGATCCCGAATCGGCCACGCGCATCCGGGAGTTCTACCGGCAGCAGGCCATCTCCCCCGACGCTGTGGCGCGCGCCATCGCGTTCGCCATTGAACAGCCGGCGGACGTCGACATCAACGAGATCCTGTTGCGACCGACGGTTCAAGAGCTCTGATGGGACCACCATTTTTCTCACTGCTGGTACTGGGGATCGCCATGTCGACATCCTGTGTGAAGTCTCCGAACGTGGCCAGACCGGAGCCGCTGGCCATCCAGGAACAAGGCAGCTTCGCCGTCGGCGGCACGGTCGTCACAAACCCCGGTACGTTCGACCCGACCAGGCCCACTGCTGACGGGGCGACGCTGCACGGGGACCACGCCTACGTCTTTTACCAAGTGCCGGTCAAGGCGCGCACGCTCCCGCTGGTCTTCTGGCACGGCGCCGGGCAGTTCTCGAAGACCTGGGAGACCACGCCGGATGGACGTGAAGGCTTCCAGACCATCTTTCTGCGCCGCGGATTCGCGGTCTACCTCCTCGACCAACCGCGACGCGGCAACGCCGGCCGCAGCACGGTGCCCCTCATGATCCCGGCGACGCCCGACGACCAGATCTGGTTCGGGATGTTCCGGTTCGGCATCTGGCCGAACTACTTCCCCGGGGTTCAGCGGTCGACGAATCCTGAAGCCCTGGACCAGTTCTTCCGTTCGGTCACGCCCAACACCGGTCCCTTCGACATGGAGGTGACCTCGAACGCGGTCTCGGCGCTCTTCACCAAGATCGGCCCGGGTGTCCTCGTCACCCATTCCCAGGGCGGAGGTCCGGGCTGGTTGACGGCGATGAAGAATCCCAACGTGCGCGCTGTCGCCTCGTACGAACCGGGCAGCGGCTTCGTCTTTCCGGAAGGAGAAATGCCTCCCACCATGCCCAGTATGACCGGGCCGCTGGAGGGCATCGCCGTTCCGCTGTCCCAGTTCGTGCAGCTGACCAAGATCCCGATCGTCCTCTATTTCGGCGACAACATCCCCGAGACGCCGTCGACGAACCCCGGCCAGGACAACTGGCGGGTTCGCATCGCGATGGCGCGGCTGTGGCGCGACGCTGTCAACCGCCACGGGGGCGATGTCACGCTGGTAAGCCTGCCGGGCCTCGGCATTCACGGGAACACGCATTTTCCGTTCGCGGATCTCAACAACGTTCAGATCGCCGATCTGCTGTCGAAGTTTCTGGCGGACAAGCACCTGGACGGAAGCGGCCTCGGATGACACCCGGTCTCGCCAGGAGCGCCGGCGCCGCGATCCTGGCCGCGCTGCTGAGCATCGCAACACGTTCGGAGGGCAACATGACCAGGAGCGACGGCCTGACCATCAAACAACAGCGACTCGTGCCCATCGCCGCCTTCACGGCCAGCGGCGACCAGCAACAGCTGCGAGGCGCTCTTGGCGACGGGCTTGATGCTGGGTGGACGATCAGCGAGCTCAAGGAAGTCATCGTGCAGATGTACGCCTACGCGGGGTTTCCGCGCAGCCTCAACGCGCTGAACACGTTCATCGACCTCCTCGACCAGCGGCAACGCAAGGGCATCGCCGATGCGCCGGGCCGGGAGCCGAGCCCCATGCCGGCCGGCAAGAGCAGCATCCAGCTTGGGACGGAGATCCAGACGAGGCTGGTGGGAGGACCGGCTACTGGCCGATATCTCGCGTTCAGCCCGGCCATCGATGCCTTCCTGAAGGGACATCTCTTCGGAGACATCCTGGGACGCGACAATCTGGACGTACGGAGCCGTGAGATCGCCACGATCTCGGCGCTGGCCACGCTCGAGGAGGTCAGTCCGCAGCTGGGTTCGCACCTGAACGTGGGGCTCAACGTGGGGCTGACGGAGGCGCAGCTTGCCAGCCTGATCACCGTCGTTGCCGACAAGGTCGACAAGAAGCGAGCCGACAGCGCCGCCGGTCTGCTTGCCCAGGTGGTGCGCAAGAGGCAGCAGACACCCGCGCCGCACGCGTCCACCGCCCCGCAGGCCAGCAGCCCCCCGCCCGCAGCGATCACGGTCCATCGGAAAGATGTCCAGCGCGTCGAGAGAGCCAGCGCGGAACACTTCACCGGTGGAGCGCAGGTACGTCGCCTCTTCGAGGCGAGCGATCCGACTCGCGCCTCGGGCGCCTCCGTCACCTTTGACCCTGGTGCGCGAACAGCGTGGCACGTTCACCCACTGGGACAGCGCCTGATCGTGACTGCCGGAACGGGCTGGGTTCAACAGTGGGGCGAGCCCGCCCAGGCCATCCTCGAAGGCGATGTGGTGTTGATTCCTCCGGGCGTCAAGCACTGGCACGGCGCCAC
>DATLVT010000685.1:0-3707 GCA_035577105.1 Polyangia bacterium | reverse complement strand
ACGGGTACGGCGGCGGCGCGCCGCGGGCCTTCATCGGATTCATCTTTGAACCGTCGATCGGCGACCGCGACGGCGACGGGTACAAGGACGACGTGGACAAGTGTCCCGACGATCCGGAAGACTTTGACGACTTCGAGGACGAGGACGGCTGCCCCGAGCCCGACAACGATCACGACGGCATCCTGGACGTCGACGACAAGTGCCCCAACGAACCCGAGACCAAGAACGGGTATCAGGACGAGGACGGCTGCCCTGATTCGACGACGTTCGATCGCGACGGCGACGGCATCCCCGACGACGTCGACAAGTGCCCCGACGACCCGGAGGACAAAGACGGCTTCGAGGACGAAGACGGCTGCCCCGATCCGGACAACGACAAGGATGGCATCCTGGACGTCAACGATCTCTGCCCGAACGATCCCGAGGACAAAGATGGCTTCGAGGACCAGGACGGCTGCCCCGATCCGGACAACGACAAGGACCGCATCCTGGACGTCAACGACAAGTGCCCCAACGAGCCCGAGACCTACAACGGCTTTGAAGACGACGACGGCTGCCCCGACAAGGGACGGGTCATCGTGCGCCGGGGCAAGCTGGAGATCCTGGACAAGATCTACTTCGAGACCGACAAGACCGACATCAAGCCGGTCTCGTTCCCGCTGCTGGATGCCATCGCCGCGACCATCAAAGGCAACCCGCAGCTGCTGCTGCTGGAAGTGCAGGGCCACGCCGACGAGCGCGGCAACGACGAGCACAACCTGGAGCTGACCGAAGGACGAACGGCGTCGGTCAAGAACGCCCTGGTCGAACGCGGCGTCGAACCGAGCCGCCTGCGCAACCACGGGTACGGTGAAACCAAGCCCGTCTGCACGCAACACAACGAGGACTGCTGGAGCAAGAACCGCCGCGTCGAGTTCATCATCATCAAGCGCGCCGACGAAGCCGAGCTCAAGGGCGGCGAGGGTCAGTGAGGGAGGGAGGGTTCGGCCCTCCCTCCGGCCTAGCCCCCTTCCCCGAGGGGGCGGGTGGCCGCCAATTTTTGGACTGGAAATGGGGGGGTGGGGGTACGTATTGAGGGGGGGCGAAAGACCGGCGGCTGGGGTAAGTTGTGGAATCGCTATGGGGAATTGAGCGGGGGGAAATTGTCGCGGTTATTTTGTAATCGGGCTTGACTATGTGCCGGGCTGGGCTAAAAAATGCGCGCCTTCCGGAGCCGCGGACATTGCCGTGCCCTTAGTGCCTAGGGAGAAAATCGACGATGTCCGCGATCGGACGAACATCGTCGAGATCGTCAAACGTTATGTGGAACTCAAGCGGGCGGGCACGGGGAGCTGGAAAGGGCTTTGTCCCTTTCACAGCGAAAAAACACCTTCGTTCCACGTCCACGAGACGCGCCAGTTCTTTCACTGCTTCGGCTGCGGCGAAAAAGGTGACGTCATAGCTTTCCTGGCCAAGGTCGAGCAGCGATCGTTCACCGAAGTCCTTCGCGATCTGGCCATGACCGCCGGCGTGGAGCTGGACGCGCAACCGCTGTCGCCCGCCGAACGTCAGGCCCGACGTGACGCCGAATCAGAGCGCGACCGCATGTTCCGGGTGATGGAGCTGGCCACGGTGTTTTTCCAGGAGGCCTATACCGGCGCCGCCGGCGCGCAGGCCCGGGCCTATGTCGAAAAGCGCGGCATCAAACCAGCCACCGTCGAGCGTTTTCGTGTCGGATACGCGCCGGCCAAGTGGGACGGCCTGCAGAGCTTTCTCGCCAGCAAGAAGATCCCCGCCAGCGATGCCGAGACGCTGGGGCTGGCCGGCGTCAACGAACGCGGCCGATATGATTTTTTCCGCGACCGCGTGATGCTGCCGGTGATCGACCGGCAAAAACGGGTGGTGGGTTTCAGCGGACGCCTGCTGGATCCCGAGGCCAAGGATCGCAAGTACGTCAACTCGCCGGACTCGCCGCTGTTTCACAAGAAAGAGCAGCTCTACGGCCTGCACGCCGCCATCGAGGCGATCCGAAAGACCGGCACGGCCATCGTCGTCGAAGGAAATTTCGACGTGATGTCGTTGCACGAGGCTGGCATCGACAACGCCGTCGCCCCCATGGGGACGGCACTGACCTTGGAACAGATCGACCTACTCGGCCGCCTGGCCAAGCAGGTGGTGGTGGTGTTCGACGGTGACACCGCCGGGCAGCGGGCCGCCGACAAGGCGGTGCCTCTGTTCGTGGAGGCCGACGTCGACGGCCGCATCGCCCGCCTGCCCGGGGGCGTCGATCCCGACGATTTCATGCGCCAAGGGGATGGCGGGCCAGAGGCCTTCAGTCGCCTGGTCGACGGCGCCCGCCCCATGCTCGATCATTTCATCCAGGCCACGGCCCAGACGGCCAGCATTCCCGGTCGGGTCGAAGCTTTGGAGGCCATCGCGCGGTTGCTATGCAGGGTGAGGAACCAGACCACGCGTGAGCTGTACGGCCGGCAGACGGCCGCCGTGCTGGGTATGACCCAGCAGCAGGTGACCCGCGCCATGCGCGACGCCGCCGAGGGTCAGCGGCGCCTGCCCATCCAGCCGGCTGGGGCAGAAGCCGCAACCACCCCGCCAGCTGTCAACGCACCGACCGCCCAGCGCAAACTGCCACCGGAAGAGCTGCATTTCGTGGCCCTGCTGGCCGCCTATCCCGACCTGGCCCGCCTGCCCCAGACAACGCGTTCCGGCGATCTGCTGATTGACCCGGCCCTGCGTCAGCTGTTCCGCCTGGCCATGGAAGCCATCGCGGGAACGGGTCGCATCGACACGCCGGCCTGGCTGGAATCGGCCCCTGCCGACGTTCGGGACACCGTGTCGCGCGCCCTCATGGATGGGAGCATCACCCGGGTAGCCGATCCCCAGGTGACTTTGGCGAAACTGGGAGCCAAGCTTGAACTTTTGCGCGTTGAGGCCGAGATCCTCATGAATGAAAAGCAGGCCCTGGCTGCACGATCACGCGGAGACGAAGCTACTACAAATGCCACGATGAGACGGGGAATCGAGCTCAAACAGACAAAGCTGGGACTCAAAGCAGCTCTTGAGAGGCCGTAGGAATGGAAGACGATACGTTCAACGAAGCCGACAACGACATGGATGATGACGACGGGGAAGAAATTCCTCGCGTCCCCAAAGCCGCCAAGGCCGGAGCCAAGAACGGCGCCAAGAACGGCGCCACCAAGGCCGCCAGCTCCGCCAAGGACAACGAGCGCAAGAAGCGCGAGCTCATCACCATGGGCAAGGCCAAGGGCTTCCTGACGTATGACGAGGTGAACGAGCACATGCCGGAGAGCATCGTGTCGTCCGATCAGATGGACGACTGGCTGTCCGCGTTCTCGGGTGAGGGCATCGAGATCGTCGATTCGTCGTCCAAGCTGAAGGTCTCCGAAAAAGGCGAGGCCGAGGCCGAAGAGGAAGAAGAGGACGTCGAGGCCACGACCAAGAAGGAAGAGGCCGAAGAGGAAGAAGACGTCGACGGCTATTCGAAGACCAACGACCCGGTGCGCATGTACCTGCGCAAGATGGGGTCGGTTTCGCTGCTCACCCGCGAGGGCGAGGTCGAGATCGCCAAGCGCATCGAGGACGGCGAGCGGCGCGTGCTGCAGGTCGTGCTCAATTCGTCGGTGGCCATCGAAGAGATCCTTCAGCTGGGCGACAAGCTGCGCAAGCAGAAGATCCGCGTCAAGGAGGTG
>DATLVT010000684.1:0-7224 GCA_035577105.1 Polyangia bacterium | reverse complement strand
GGCGTACCGTGTTGCGCGAGATAGCGGGGAGCGCCCACCACGATGAACCGGAACGCCTCCGTCAGGCGCACCTGCACCATGTCGCGCTGGATGGCCTCGCTCAAACGCACACCCGCGTCGTACCCCTCGGCCACGATGTCCACGAACCGGTCCTCGGCGACCACCTCCACGTCCACCCGCGGGTGCTGGGCGCGAAATTTGGGGAGCAGGGGCGCGATCACGTAAGGCACCGCCATGCGCGGCACGGACAGCCGGATCCGGCCCACGATCTCGCCCGGCCGCGCCGAGATGCCGTCCAGCGCGGCGACCGCCTGGGCCAGCGCCGGGCTGGCACGTTCCAGCAGCTGGCGGCCGGCGTCCGTCGGCGACACGCTGCGGGTGGTCCGGGTGAGCAGCCCGACGCGCAGCTGCTCCTCCAGTTGCCGGACCGCCTGGCTGACCGCCGAGGTCGACACCCCCAGCTCGCGCGCCGCGCCGGTGAAGCTGCGCAGGCGGGCCACGGCCAGGAACACGTGAAGCTGGGGAAGAATGGCCGGGGTCAGGCGTGAGCGGGCAGGGGCGGGGGCCGGCATTGTGAAGGTATGCTTAATAGCCTGTTGCCTTCATGGCGTCTAGTCATGGCGGTGCTTCGAGCCTATCTGTATGGATGAAGAAACAGCGTTCGCCAGCGCATCCAGGAGGACCGTCATGAAAAAGCGAAAACTTGGGAACAGCCAGCTCGAGGTCTCGGCCATCGGCCTCGGTTGCATGGGTATGAGCTTCGCCTACGGAACGCCGCCTGATCGCCAGGAGATGATCAAGCTGATTCGCGCGGCGGTGGATCGCGGTGTCACCTTCTTCGACAGCGCCGAGGCCTACGGGCCTTTCACCAACGAAGAGCTGGTGGGGGAAGCGCTGGCGCCCGTCCGCAGCCAGGTCGTGATCGCCACGAAGTTCGGCATGAAGCTGGGCACCAGCGGCATGGACAGCCGGCCGGCTCACATTCGCGAGGTGGCGGAGGCGTCGCTCAAGCGCCTCAAGATCGATGCGATCGATCTGTTCTACCAGCACCGCGTCGATCCGGACGTGCCCATCGAGGAGGTGGCCGGCACCGTCAAGGCGCTGATCGGCGAGGGCAAGGTCAAGCACTTTGGCATGTCGGAGGCGGGCGTGGCGACCATCCGCCGCGCCCACGCGGTGCAGCCGCTCACGGCGGTTCAGAGCGAGTACTCGCTGTGGTGGCGCAGACCCGAGGCGGAGTTGCTCCCCGTGCTGGATGAGCTGGGCATCGGCTTCGTGCCGTTCAGCCCGCTGGGCAAGGGGTTCCTGACCGGGAAGATCGACGAGAAGACGATCTTCGAGAAGAACGACTTCCGCAACATCGTCCCTCGCTTCACGCCGGAGGCACGCAAGGCCAACCAGGCGCTGGTCGAGTTGCTGGGGCAGGTCGGCAGGCGAAAAGAGGCGACGCCGGCGCAGATCGCCCTCGGCTGGCTGCTGGCGCAGAAGCCGTGGATCGTTCCCATCCCCGGCACCACCAAGCTGAGCCGCCTCGAAGAGAACCTGGGCGCGGCGAACATCGAGCTGACCGCCGACGATCTCCGCGCCATCGATGCGGCCGCCGCGAAGATCCAGGTCGAGGGCGCCCGCTATCCCGACGAGCTGGAGAGGCGGACCGGGCTCTGATCAGCGTGTCCGGCGTCGGCGTGGCTTGCGCACGGCGCGGACCCGGCCGCTCTGGCCGCCGCCCGCATAGAAGAGGTCGCCTTGATCCGACTCCAGCCCGCTGACGCCGGCGCCCGCGGGCATTGTCAGGCGGGTCAGCACCTGGCCCGTTTGGGGATCGACCTGGCGGATGTCGGCGTCGTCGCCTTCCCAGGTTCCGTGCCACAGCTCGCCGTCCACCCAGGTGACGCCGGTGACGAAGCGGTTCGATTCGATCGTGCGCAGGATGGCGCCGCTGTCGGGATCGATCTGGTGGATCTTGCGGTCGCGGTACTGCCCGACCCACAGCGTGCCCTCGGCCCAGGTCAGCCCCGAGTCACGCCCGCCGCCGGGAGCCGGGATCGTCGCGACGACCTGGCCGGTGGCCGGATCGATCTTCTGGATGCGATCGTCCGCGATCTGGAAGAGGTGCCGGCCGTCGAAGGCGGTGCCGGCGTCGCAGGCGACGTCCAGGGCGCGCACGGTCTTGCCGGTCGCCGGCTCGAAGGCCTGCAGCCTCTCGCCGCTGGCGAACCAGACCAGCGTGCCGTCAAAGCTGACGCCGCGGATGTGCGGCGCGCCGGGGAAAGGACCGTACTCGCGGACGATCTCGGCGGGCTGGGCGGGCTCGTTCTCTCTGGCCATCGCTCGATTCTCTCTCATTCTTGTTTCCTATCCGAACCCGTCGCTGACCGGGAGTAACAAGGCCGTCGCGAAACCGGCCACCGGCGCCGAGAGCCAGCGCTGGGAACGGCCGCGCCCCAGCGTGCGCACCTGGCCCGCCTCCTCGAGGGCGACCAGGGCCCGCTGCACCGTCCGCTGACTGGACCCCAGGGCCAGCGCCAGCGCCGATGTCGACCAGGCCTCGCCGTCGGCCAGCAGCGCCAGGACCGCGGCGTCGGGACTTTCGATGGGCGGCGCCAGCAGCCGGACCGTGACATCACCGCGCGGCACCAGCGTGAAGCCACCGGCGGTCGCCTGGATACCGGCGAGCGGTCGCATTGATTGTCGGAGGCGTCCCATCTCGACGCGCAGGCGGACGCGGTGGGACGGGTTCGTGCGGCGCGCGCCGAACGCTCGCTGGATCAGCTCGTCGCGCGCCGCTTCGCCGGGCCACGCCTGCGCCAGAGCGCGCAGCAGCGCGAACAGCACGGGCCGGCGGGCCAGCGGCACCACCCGCTGTCGCCGGCGGGCCGCCCGCCGGCAGCCGTCGACCACCAGGTCCGGTGAGGCGAGCACCGCCTCGACCTCGGCCAGCGTCAGTGACCGCGCCTGGCCCGCGGTCACCAGACGCGCCGCCGGCAGGACCAGGGTGCGGCCCGCTTGCTCGACCTCGGCGCACAGCGCCCCGATGCCCGAGCGCGCGGCGGCTTCCCGGGCGCGGGCCAGGGCCGCGTGCGCCGGCGCGGCTCGCCCCCGCCGCAGCGCAATCTCGAAGGAGACCAGGGCGGCCACCGCCGACAGGCGCGCCGGCCCGCCGTCAAGCGCCAGCCTGGCGCACGCCCCCTCCGCCTCGTCGACCCGACCCAGCAGCAGCAGACGCCGGAGCTGCAACAGGCGGGCGTGGGTGGCGTTCTCCTCATCACCGTGGGCGACGAAGGTGCGCAGCGCCTCGGTCAGCGCCCGCGGCAGCCCGACGAGATCGCGCGCCGCCAGCGCCACCTCCGCCTCCGCCGTCAGGCAGCGCGCCCGCCCGACACTCTCGCGCGGGCCAAAGCCCCGCGCCGCCCGTCGCAGAAGCTCGCGCGCGCGTGGCAGCTCGCCCAGCTGGGCCATCGCGATCCCGCGCAGGGCCAGGGCCGCCGGGTCGTCCCGCAGGGCGACGCGCTTCAGGGCACCGAGGGGATCCCCGGCGCGCAGCGCCCGCCCGGCGGCGGTGATCGTCGAGTCCATCGCGACGAATCCTAACCCCGTCGCCGTTGTTACTCCCGCTCCGTTTCGGACAGCGGTATTTTCCGAGGCACCACGGAAGGAGAGAGGACCGATGACAAAGCACAAGACCGGGACACGGAAAGAGTGGCTGGCAGCGCGACTGGAGCTGCTGGAGGCGGAGAAGGAACTGACCCGGCGCAGCGACGAGCTGGCGCGGCGACGGCAAGAGCTGCCCTGGGTTCGGATCGACAAGGAGTACCGGTTCGACACCGACGCGGGGAGCGCCTCGCTGGCGGAGCTCTTCCAGGGGCGCTCGCAGCTGCTCGTCTACCACTTCATGCTGGGTCCCGATTACAAGGCGGGGTGTCCGTCTTGCTCGGCGATCGCTGACGGATTCGCCGGCTCGGTCGTCCACCTGGAGAACCACGACGTCTCGCTGACGGCGGTGTCGCGGGCGCCGCTGGCGAAGGTGCAGGCGTACAAGCGGCGCATGGGCTGGAGCTTTTCGTGGGCGTCGTCTTTCGGAAGCGACTTTAACTATGACTTTCACGCCGGGATCAGCGAGGAGCAGCAGCGATCGGGCGTGTCGGAGTACAACTTTCGCACACAGGACGAAAGGGCCGCGCTGGAGGAAGGAAAGACGGGGGTGGGCGCCCAGATCGCCGCCGGCGTCGGCACCGACTGGCCGACGTTCTGGCGAGAGCGGCCGGGCATGAGCGCCTTCGCCATCGAGGACGGCGTCGTCTATCACACCTATTCCACCTACGCGCGCGGACTGGACGGCCTGTGGGGCATGTACCAGTGGCTGGATCGTGCACCGAAGGGGCGTAACGAAACTGGCCTGTGGTGGCGCCGTCATGACGAGTACGACAAGCGCTGAGCGACGTCGCCAGGCACGGTCGACGCCCACCGGTTTTCTTGGCGTCGTGGCGCTGCTCTTCGCCGCCAGCGCCGCGGGGACGATCGCCTGGTGCATGTCCATGTCGGCCATGGGCGAGATGCCGATGCCGGGCGGCTGGACGATGTCGATGGCCTGGATGCGGATGCCCGGGCAGACCTGGCCGGGCGCCGCGGCGTCGTTCCTGGGCATGTGGATCGTGATGATGGTGGCGATGATGCTGCTGTCGTTGCTGCCGATGCTGTGGCGATACCGCCAGGCTGTTGCCGGCTGCAGCGATGGGCGCCTCGGTCTGCTGACTGCCGTGGTGAGCGTGGGTTACTTCCTTGTCTGGACCGTGTTCGGGATGGCCGCCTTTCCGCTGGGCGTCGCGCTGGCCACGCTGGAGATGCAACAGCCAGCGCTGGCGCGCGCCGTGCCGGTCGCTGTCGGCGTGGTCGTCCTGCTGGCTGGTGGGCTGCAGTTGACCCGGTGGAAGGCGCGCCAGCTCGCCTGCTGCCGGCGGGCTCCCGGTCCGGGCCGCACGCTGCCGGCCGACGCGCTCACCGCCTGGCGACACGGCGTGCGCCTGGGGCTTCACTGCAGCACCTGCTGCCTGGGTCAGATGGCGATCCTCCTGGTCATCGGCGTCATGGACCTGCGCGTGATGGCCATCGTCGCTGCCGTCATCACCGTGGAACGCCTCGCCCCGGCCGGCGAGCGCGTCGCGCGCGCCACCGGTGTCGTCGTCGTCGGGGCCGGCGTGGTGATGATCGTGCGCGCCACCGGGCTGGGCTGAGTGCGGTCAACTTCCATTGTTGACCATGAATCTCCTTGCCTCCGTCGACTGGCCGATGCACAAAAATATATCGCTGTCGGCTTGCCGTCGACCGTCACGCTAACCACTTGCGTTGTTGCTGGGTCAGCGCCCGGCAATCCTCTGGAGGTCTCTTTTGACAATTCGCTGGCTCCCGTTGGTGCTGCTGGGAGCATCGGTTCTCACCGTCTCTGCGTGCTCGAAGATGGGGACGGCCGAGCCGAACGACGCGGCGGCTCCCGGGGGCGCCGGCGGCGGTAGCGGCGGCGGAGCATCGGGCTCTGGTGGACGCCCGGCAGGGACGGGGGGCGGCAACGCGAGCGGCGGGAGTTCAGGCGGCCCGTCTGACGGTGGCGGCGGCAACGGCACCGGGGGCGGGGGCGGGCGCGCCGACGGGGGCGATCCCGGGACCAGCGGCACCATCGGGTCCACCGTTCCCGTGGGGCAGCCGACCTTGCCCTCGGGGCGCGGCGCCATCATGCCGTTCACCGAATACGAGGCGGAGGCGGGCACGACGATGGGCGGCACCATGCTGGGGCCCACGCGCAACGTCAACAGCACGAACGACATCGCCGCCGAGGCGTCGGGCCGACAGGCCGTGCGGCTGGCCACGACCAACGCCTACGTCGAATTCAAGAACAGCAATCCCAGCAACTCGATCGTCGTTCGTTATTCGATCCCCGACGGCGGCCTGGACAGCACGGCGACGCTGAGCCTTTACGTCGATGGCAAGTTCCGCCAGAAGTTGAAGGTCACCTCTCGTTACACCTGGTCTTATGGGGGCGCCAACGATTTCGCGAACACCGGCGTCCAGAACAACCAGGGGGCGGGCACGCCGCATCACTTCTTCGACGAGACGCACGCCCTGGTCGGCGACATCGCGGTGGGTGCCATGGTCAGGCTGCAGAAGGACAGCGACGACACCGCCGCCCACTACGACATCGATCTGATCGACATGGAGCAGGTCCCCGATGCGCTGGGAAAGCCCGCCGGATCGCTGTCGATCACCGAGTGCGGCGCCATCGCCAACGACGGCGTCGACGATTCAGCGGCCATCCAGATGTGCGGCGGGAGGACGCGGCTCCTCTACATCCCGGAGGGCGTGTTCGACGTCAAGAGCAAGGAGATCAGCCTCCCCGGCACCACCGTTCGCGGCGCGGGCATGTGGCGCTCGGTTTTGAACGGCTTCTTTGCCCGCTTTGATTGTTACGCAGACGGCTGCAAGTTCTACGACCTCGCCATCAACGGCGACACCACCCAGCGCGACGACAGGTCACCGGAGGCGGCCTTCACCGGCAATCACATGTCGGGCTCGGTCATTGAACACGTCTGGGTCGAGCACAAGAAGCTGGGCGTGTGGCCGGGGCCGAACACCAACGGGCTGACCGTGCGCAATTCGCGTTTTCGCGATCTGTACGCCGACGGGATCAACCTGTCCTGCGGAAACACCAACACGCTGGTCGAGCACACGCACATTCGAAACAGCGGCGACGATTCATTCGCCGTCTGGTCGCAAGGCTCGTGCGCGCAGGCGAACAACAACGTCTTCCGGCATGTCTATGCCCAGCTGCCCTGGCGGGCCAACTGCTTCGGGATCTACGGCGGCGGCACCACCATCGAGGACAGCGTCTGCGCGGACGCCGTGCAATACCCCGGCGTCCTGCTGGGCCGCATGTTCGACGCCAATGCCTTCGCGGCCACCAAGATCTCCGGCCTGACGCTGACCAGGGTCGGCGGTCCCATGTATGGCCAGCAGGGCGCCATCAAGCTGAACGCCGAACAGGGCCCGGTCCAGAACATCCAGATCAGCGACGTCGATATCGACGCGCCCACCTACAGCGGGCTGCAGGTGGCGGGCGGAAACACCGTCGACACCGTCTCGTTCACCAACGTGAAGATCACCAACCCGGGGGGCTGCGGGATCCTGGCCCAGGGGACGGGGGCGGCCAACGCCAGCAACGTCGTGGTGATGGGG
>DATLVT010000683.1:0-8309 GCA_035577105.1 Polyangia bacterium | reverse complement strand
GTACTGCGCGCCTGCGAACTGCGCGCGGGAGGGAACCCCACGTCTGCCGCCGCCTTGTGACTACGTTCACGGCACCCTGGAATGTCCGTCAGTCCGGACCCCGAGCCTTCGGCCGGGGAGGAACGGAAGGACACAAGTGGTGTACCGACTGCTCGTCGATCCTTTCCAGAAGCACGATCCTTTTTCAAAAGTCGAGGAACAGGCGGTACACCACTTGTGTCCTTCTGTTTTTCCCTGGGTCGCCCCCATGCGCAGTGAACGTAGTCACCAGGCGGGCGGGAGCGGTGGGGTTCCCTCCCGCGCGCAGTTCGCAGGCGCGCAGTACGTCGCCGCTCCAAGCAAACCCATAAGGCGCGCGCGCCGTTCGGTGTTTTGAGCACGGGAGGGAACCCCACCGCTGCCGCCCCCACGACGAAGCGAATGGAGCCCCACCTCACGTCCCACCGCCCGTCGCTGTCTCTAGAACCTCGCCGGTGCGTTGTCTGAAAGCCGCACGATGACGGACTACCCGCCGCCGCGCTTCTCCCAGACGTCAAGCGCCGCTACCCGATAGGCCTCCGCCAGCGTCGGAAAGTTGAAGATGTTCTCGACGAAGGTGTCGACGTTCCCGCCGCCCAGCATCGCCATCTGCCCGACGTGGATCAGCTCGGTGGCGCCCTCGCCGACGATGTGAACGCCCAGCAGTTTTTCGCCGCGCGGATCCGTCACCAGCTTCAGCAGGCCGTCCTGAATGCCCGAGATCTGTCCGCGCGCCACCTCGTCGAATCGCGCCCGCCCGACGATGGCGCCCGGCATTCTTTTCTCCGCCTCCTCGGCGCCCAGACCGACGCTGGCCATCTCGGGGATGGTGTAGATGCCGATGGGGATCGTCTCGCCGGAGGCGCCCGGGCCCAGGCCCAGGGCGTGGCGGGCGGCGCGCCGCCCCTGTTCCATCGCCGTCGCCGCCAGCGATGGTGGTCCGATCACGTCGCCGATGGCGTAGATGTGCGGCACGGCGGTCCGGCAGTGCTCGTCGACCGCCAGCAGGCCGCGCGGCGTGGGCGCCAACCCGGCGGCCGCCAGGTCCAGGCTGCCGACGGCGGCCACCCGGCCCAGCGCCACCAGCATCTTGTCGCTCTCCACGCTCTCGCCGTTGCCCAGGCGGGTGGTGACCTTGGAGATGCCGTCCCATTCGACGGAGCCGATGGTCTGGCCGCCCAGGTAACGTCCGCCGTTCTTCTCGAACGCCTCGACGAACTTGCTCACCAGCTCGCCGTCCATGAAGGCCAGCGGTCGCGGCGTTCGATCGATCATCGTCACCCGCACGCCCAGGTGGGCGAAGATCGACGCGTACTCGCAGGCGATGACCCCGCCGCCCAGCACCGTCAGCGACTGGGGCAGGTACAGCATCGAGAGGATCGAATCGCTGTCCAGAATGTTCTCGTGATCGACGGGAATCTCCGGCGGCGTGCGCGGCCGCGAACCGGCGGCGATCATGATGACGTCGGCGCTGACCCGGGTCTTGCTGCCGTCGACGGCCAGCACCTCCAGCACGTGATCGCTGACGAAGCGGGCCCGCCCGTGCAGGCGGTGGATGCCGTTGCGCTCCAGCTGGCGGCCGATGTACGCGATGTTGGCCTTCACCACCTCGTCCAGGCGGGTCATCAGCGACGACACCTCCAGATCGGGGCGCAGCTTGAAATCCAGCATCTCGGCGCCGCGACGCAGGCGCGACAGCGACAGCGCGGTCTCGCGCAGCGTCTTGCTGGGGATGGTGCCGCGCTGGACGCACATTCCGCCGGCGCCCCGTTCTTGCTCGACGATGGCGACCCGCCGCCCGGCCTTGCGGGCCTGAATGGCCGCCTTCTGTCCGGCCGGTCCGCTGCCGATGACCAGGACGTCGAAGACGGCCATCGTGGCGGCGGTGGCGCTCATACCGTCATGGCGTCGACGGTGCGCGCGACGCTCTCCTTCTTGGCCAGCAACGCGGTCACGTCGTCGGGATAAAGGTTGAGGTCCGCGAACACGGGGTGGTCGCGCACCGTCGTGTCGTCGAAGGCGCCGGCCACGGTCAGATGGGTGGCCAGGCGATCGGCCAGGTTGGTGATCATGGCGTCGTGCTCAAAGCCGGCGGCCCGGCGGTAGTCGCGATAGTGCGCCACGGCGGCGCACACCGGTTTGGGCAGCCCCCACTTTTCGGCGATCAGCACCCCGACCTCGACGTGTCCGTCGTCCAGCAGCGTGAAGACGCGCGCTGGCGTCAAGGTGATCCGCAGGGCCTTGGCGGCGTCGGTGCACAGCTGCAACATCGCCGGCCGTCCGACGGCGTGCAGGAGGCCGCACAGAAATGCGCTCTCGACGTTGGAACGCCGGGTGCGGGCGATCTCCTTGGCAAAGGCGCCCGAGGCCAGCGCGTGCCGCCACAGCTGCTTGAGCACCGATTCGTATCCGGGGACGCGAAAGACGCCGCTTTGCACGGAGGCGGCGAAGGCGATCTCGCCGACCGCCGACAGACCCAGGCGCGCCACCGCCTGCTGCAGCGACACGATCGGCATGCGCGGCATGTACGCCGGCGAGTTGGCGATGCGCAGGACGTGTCCCGCCAGCACCGGATCGCGGTGAATCAGCGCCGACAGGCGGGCGGCGTCGGCGTCGGCGTTGCTGGCCAGGATACTGACCTGGCTGGCCACCTGTGGCAGCAGCGGAACCTCGAAGGCGCCGCTGGCCAGACGTTCGGCCACCGCGGCGCTGACCGCCAGGGCTGGCTCGTTGGCGGCTGATTCTCGGGCGGCGGCCTCGATGGCGCTGATGGGCATGTGGGGTGGGGTGGGGAGGCGGATGGACGTCCCCCCACCAAGGTTCGTCCCTTGGCCCGCAAACCTTTAGGGGCGTCTCAGGGCCGCGACACCTTATTAAGGAAGGCCCACGACCGTGACGGCGGCGGCCTGGCTCTTGGCGGCGAGGGGGCTTCCCACCGCCGTCAGCTTGCCCGAGGCGCCGTCGATCTTGAACACCGTCACCTGCGATGGGGTCTGGTTGGCGACGATCATGTACTTGCCGCTGGGATCGAACGAGAACTCGCGCACGTCCACGGTGCCCATGCGCTGCCAGGCCACGCTCTGCGGTTTGCCGGCGGCGTCCACAGAGAAGATTCCGATGCTGCTGTCGCTGCGGTTGGCCACATAAAGGTAGGGGCCATTGAAGGCGATGTGGCCGCCGGCGCCGGGCATTCCACCGGCGTCCAGGGCGCTGATCATCTGCGGGTTGGAGATCTTTCCGCTGGCGGCGTCGTAATCGAACCAGAAGATCTGGCTGGTCTCTTCGGTGCAAACGTAAAGGTGCTTGTGGGCGGCGTCGAAGGTCATGTGGCGCGGGTCGGCGCCGAACATCACTGCCGGCGGGTTGCTGGGCGTCAGCTTGCCGGCCGCGAAGCTGAACTGCAGGATGCGCGGGGTGTCCTTGCCGGTGTCGCTCTTGCAGGCGGCCAGCAGGAATTTGCCGGTGGGATCGAACTGCACGTTGTGGGCGGCCGGGCAGCCGGGTCGACTGTCGCTGACCGCGGCCAGGCTGCCGTCGGCGTTGATCCCCAGGACGTCGACGCTGTCACTGTCATAGTCAGCGGCCACGATCCACTTGCCGTCTGGCGAGACCGTCAGGTGCGCGGTCCCCTGGCCGCTGGTCTTGACGGTGTTCAGCTTGGTCAGCGCGCCGGTCGAGGCGATGCTGTACGCGGTGATGGCGGCGGCGGACGTTTCATCGGCGACGTACAAGAATTTGTTCGAAGGCGACGCCACCGAATAGGTGGGCGTCGAGCCGGCGGCCGCGCTGCTGACCGAGGTCAAGGCGCCTGTCGCCGGGTTGAACCGATAGACGTCGACGTTCGTGCTGCCGTAACCGGACACATAAAGGAAGACGTTGGTGGCCGCCACTGCACCCCCGGTCCCGCCGGCGTCCGGGGCCATGTTGCCGCCGCTGCCGCTGCCGCCTCCGGTGGCGCCGCCGTCGCTGGCGCTGCCGCCGGTTCCGCTGCCGCTGCCGCCGCTGCCGGCCGCGGCGTCATGGCCCCCGCTGCCGCCCGAGCCGGTCGCCGCATTGCCGCCACTCCCTCCGGTGCCGCCCGGGCCGCCGCCGCCGGACCCGCCAGCATTGCCGCCACCATCGGAGCAGGCTGCGCCGGCCAGAGCCAAAACCAGGAGGGAAACCACGCTTGTTCTGTAGGTCATCGCGTACCTCTATTGTCGGCCGGGCCCGCAACCTTCACTGCATCCGGCGCGGCAGCGCAGGGCGGCAAAGATTGTCGAGGGCCCATGAAGGTCCCGGTCGGATGCGACCGTTAGTCAGACAAACCTTGGACGGTCCCTTCGTCGTATCCCTTCGTCGAATCCTTTTGGGGGGACCGATTCAGGCGGACGCTCGGTCGGGGTCGAGCTCGGGACCGGATGCGGGGGCGAACGACCAGTGACTGAGTTCACGGCGCGCTCCCTCCCTTTTTCTTTGTTTCACAGCTTCACCGCTCATTGGTTTGGAAGGAAGGACCGCCATCATGAGAACAGGTGCGAGACTTTGCGCCGTCACCGCGGCTCTGGCGCTGGGCATCGGTTGCACCGGCAGCATCGAGGGCACCGGACAGCCCGGCACCGGTAACCCGGGCTCCGGTAATCCGGGCTCCGGCAATCCTGGCAACGGCAACCCCGGCAACGGCAACCCCGGCAACGGCGGCGGGGGAAGCAGCGTGGTACCGGGCAATCCTGGCGATCCCAGCGCCGCCGGCCCCATGCCCCTGCGCCGCATGACGCGGGTGGAATTCAACAACACCGTGCGCGACCTGCTGGGCGACACCAGCAACCCGGCGAACGCCTTCCCGCTGGATCGCGATCCAGAGTTCCTGTACCCGCGCGCCGGGCTGGTGTCGATGCAGGACGTCGACACGTTGAAGGACGCCGCGCTGGCCATGGGCAAGACCGCCGAGGCGAAGGCGGCGACGCTGGCCCCCTGTCCCACCGGCATGGCCGAGGACGCCTGCGCCAAGAGCTTCATCACCACGTTTGGCCTGCGCGCCTATCGCCGCCCGCTGGCCAGCGACGAGAGTGACCGGCTGACGGCGCTGTACACCACCGGCCGCACCACGCTGGCCCTCACGTATGCGGGGGCCATCGGCCTGCTGGTCGAGGGGATGATCAGCTCGCCGGAGTTCCTTTATCACTGGGAGCTGGGCAACGGCGCGCCGACAGTCGAGGGCAAGGTCGTTCGACTGAATCCGTACGAGAACGCCTCGCGCCTGTCGTACTTCATCTACAACTCGATGCCTGACCAGGCGCTGTTCGACGCGGCGGCGGCGAACAAGCTGGGCACGCCGGCCGAGCTGGAGGCGCAGGCCCGGCGCATGCTGGCCGATCCCAAGGGCGCCGCCACGGTGGCCACGTTCGTCGACGAGTGGCTGAACCTGGACACGGTGGCCGACCGCCCCAAGGATCCGGCCGTCTATCCAGAGTTCAACGACGATCTGAAAGCGGCCATGACCGCCGAGACGCACGATCTGGTGAACACGGTGATGAAGGGCGACCAGAAGCTGTCGTCGCTGCTGACCGCCGGTTCGTCGTCGGTGAATCAATCCCTGGCCGGCGTCTACGGCGTCACTGGTGTGCGCGGCACGGCCATGACGCCGACGACGCTGAACGCCGGCCAGCGGTCGGGTCTGCTGACCCGGGCCAGCTTCCTGACGGTCACGGGCGCGACGGACGGGTCGCACCCGGTCAAGCGCGGGCGACGCGTCTACGAACGATTCCTGTGCGGCGTGCTGCCGCCGCCGCCGAACGTGGTGCCGCCGGTGGTGCCGGCGTCGATGGCGGCCGGCCGCACCACGCGCCAGCGTTTTGAAGATCACGACAAGAACCCCTGCTCGACGGCGTGTCACAGCATCATGGACCCGCTGGGGTTCTTCTTCGAGAACTACGACGGCATCGGCAAGTTCCGCACCATGGACAACGGCGGCGCCGTCGATGCCCACAGCTCGATCGAGCTGGACGGCAAGCAACAGTCGTTCAACAACGCCATCGAGCTGAGCCAGGCCCTGGCCAGCAGCCCCGCCGTCGCGGATTGCTTCTCGATGCAGTGGTTCCGCTTTGCCTTCAAGCGGGCCGAGACCGACGGCGACCAGGCGTCAATCAACGCTGTCGCCGCCGCCTTCAAGAAGGGCAACTCGATCGTGGACGCCATGGTGGGCGTGGCTGCGTCGCGCTCGTTCCGCTATCGGTCGCCCGCCGCCGGGGAGACGCTGCAATGAACCGTCTCCCGGCTGTCCGCTTGACGCCCACTCGCGCGTTTCGATCGGGTGGTTCGGCGCTGCTGCTCTGTCTGTGGAGCGCGGGCGTCGTCGGCTGTTCGCCGGAGGCGGCGCCGCCCGGCAGCGGGACCGGCAGCGGCGGTTCGTCGGCAAGCGGCAGCGGCGGCTCGTCGGCCTCGGGGTCGGGCGGCAGCGGCAGCAGCAGCGGTTCGGGCGGCGATTCGGGCAGCGGCGGCGCGTCCGCCGGCAGTGGCGGCGATAGCGGCAGCGGGGGAGCCATCGCCGGTTCCGGCGGCAGGACCGGCAACACCGACGGTGGCGGCAGCGGCGGCGCCAGGCCCCCGGGCGACGGCGGCGGCAGCAGCGACGCGCCGACCGCCGGGGCGGGCTGTGCCGACCTGAAGGCGACGTTCTGCGAAGACTTTGACAAGCAGACCACCGGTCAAAAACCGACCGGCATGTTCACCGTGACCGGCAGCGTGGTCGTCGATTCGACCAGGGCCTTCAGCGGCAAGCAGGCGCTGCACATCATGCTGCCCAACCCGAAACCCGACACGGCGGCCCAGCTGAAATTCCAGGGCGCCCCGCTGTTCCCGGCCCTGGCAGGCGACATCTTTGCCCGGGCCATGGTCTACATGACCGCCGTGCCGGGGTGCTGCTCGACGTCGAACGGCATCCACTGGGATCTGTCGACGGCGAAATCGGGCGGCACCGAGTACACGCTGGGCAGCATGTACGGCAATTTCATGCCAGTGTATCAACCGGGCGACGATTCGGTCGACACCAAGACCAAGTGGCCCGAGGGCAAATGGGCCTGCATCCAGTGGGAGTTCAAGGGAACGGCCAACTATCTGGACGTGAAGGTCGACGGCATGCGCGCGGCGCCCGGCATCCCCGTCACCAAATGGAAGGCCACCACCTGGAGCTCCATCGACATCGGCTGGATCAACTTCCAGCAATCATCCATCCCCGTCGACATGTGGATCGATGACCTGGCCTTTGGCAGCCAGGAAATTCCCTGCCCGGCGGCTCCGGCGCCCTAGCGTGCCCGGTCGATCGGCCGGCGGGTGGTTTGCGCCGGTTGTGCTGTTGCTGCTGCCGGGCGCCTGTCGGGTCGATCGCCAGGGCATCGCCGACATCGACGCGACCGCCGATCCGGAGGCAGGCGCCGAGACGGCGGCGGTCGACGGTGGCGCGCCGGGCGACGATGCCGGCGCCTGCGTGATGAAAGAGCCGCCCAGCCGCTGGGCGACCTGGCCCATGCCCGTGGTCGGCATGACTGACTATGACGTCGGCACGCCCGGCGTCGTCGTCGATCGAGTCACCCACCTGACCTGGGAGCGGGACGTCGCCGCCGACAGCTTCACCTGGGCCGAGGCCGGCGCGCGTTGCGCCTGTCTGGATCTGGCCGGCCACGACGACTGGCGCCTGCCGACGCGCATTGAACTGGTGTCGCTGATTGATGTCACCCGGCAGTCGCCCGCCATCGATCGCACGGCGTTTCCCGACACGCCCAGCGAGTGGTTCTGGACCTCGTCGCCGGCCGCCGACGATCCGGTCTCGGCCTGGTACGTGGCGTTCTTCGACGGCGACACCCACCACATGGATCAGGCGACGGCCTATCACGTGCGCTGCGTGCGCTCGGAGCCGTCGCCGACGGGTGCGCCCATGCCTGCGGAGCCGACCGTGGTGCGCGACGACGGCACGGTGCTGGACGTGGCGACGGGCCTGACCTGGCAGCGCGCGCCGGATCCCACGCCACGAACCTGGTCGGAGGCGGCCGCCGCCTGCGCCGGCTTGCCCGTCGACAGCCAGCCCGGCGACGCACGGCCCTGGCGGCTGCCGGACGTCAAGGAGCTGCAGACGTTGATCGACGAATCGCGCGCCGATCCGGCCATCGACCCGGTGGCGTTTCCCGACACGCCCAGCGAATCGTTCTGGGCCTCGACGCCGCTGGCCGGTCAACCGGGGTTTGCCTGGTTCGTCAGCTTCCACAACGGCGTCGCCTACAACAGCCAGGTCGAAGCGCCGCACCGGGTGCGCTGCG
>DATLVT010000682.1:0-3300 GCA_035577105.1 Polyangia bacterium | reverse complement strand
CGTTCCGCTCCGAACGCGGTCAATAACGGACCTACGAGCGACTCTTGTCTCCTAAAGGTTCACTGGATGGTCTGCAACGCTTGCCCCGAGCGAGCCGACGTAGCGTGGGGGGGTGGCGCGGAAGGAAGGGGCCACAGCGGGACGGTTCGGCGGGGCCGTTGTCCCTCTGCGCTTCTGATACACAGCTCGCGATGTCTAGAATCTCGAACGCGGCCCCGGCGAACCGGCCCGATGGGGAAGGTTTCCTGCAGCGACAGGACCCGCCCACGCGGAGGAGGCGGACGCCGCAAAAGCCATTCACCTCACCTCTCTCGGACTAGATTCCCGCGGTCGCCGTGCCTTGCACGATGATGTTCACGCGGCCCGAGGGGATCGGCGAGCCCGATGGGATCACCACCGTCGTGGCGGCGATGAAGTTGAACGGGGTTCCGAAGTGGTGGGCGTAGTCGGTGAAGGCGGCGCCGCCGCTGGGATCCAGATCGACCGTGTCGTCGCCGGTGGCGCCGGCGGGGATTGTCTTGGTGCGGCCGAATTTCTTGGCGCTGGGGTCCGAGGCCGACGTGACGCCCTCGGGCGCCAGGTACAGATCCACGGGCGGCAGATCGACGTTCATGCTGCTGGAGTAGGCGTACTTGATCTGGGTGATGGCCACGTCGATCAACGACTGGTTGCTGAAGCTGCTCAACGCAGGGACCTCCTTCTTGAGGTCCATCACCTGCGAGACACTGACGGGGACGTGCAGGGCGCAGACGCTGTTGTCGCACGCAAACGAGTTGACGCTGCAGTCAACCGGAGGCAACGGCGCGGGCGGGTTGCAACAGTCGGCGACCAGCTGGCCGTCGCCGCAGGGAACGGCGGGGATGTCGCCCATGGGCAGATTCCACGCCGCGGTGTCGAAGCTATAGGTCTTGGCCGGGAGGTTGAACGTCGTCCGCAGGATGTCCTTGCTGATCAGGCCGCAACCAAGGGCACCGGCCAGCAGGCTACTGACAACGGTGACGTAAGAGACTTTGATACCCATCTGTTGATTTTATCATCATCGGGGGATTAATCCCGCGCGCAGCACGGCCTCGGCGGCGGTGTGGGGATCCAGACTACGCGCGGCGACTTCGTCGACCAGGTGCGCCAAGGGGCCCGGTTTCGTCGCGGTCCCCAGGGCCAGACCCACCGCTCGCCGGCCCAGCTCGCCGACGATGGCCATCAGCTGGGCCTGCGCCTGCTGGCGCCGTCGGGCGGCGCGAACGTCGTCGGGCAGGCGCCGGCGCTGGTCGATGGCGACGGCCAGCGCCTCCACCCCCTCGCCGGTGGCGGCCACCGTGCGCAGCAGATCCACGGGCGGCGTTCGCAGCGGGCGGGCCAGCTCCAGCATGGCGGTCAGATCGCGCAGGGCCCGATCGGCGCCGTCGCGATCGCCCTTGTTCACCACCAGGATGTCGGCGATCTCCAGGATGCCCGCCTTCAGCGCCTGCACGTCGTCGCCCAGCCCCGGCGCCGTCACCACCACCACCACCTCGGCCGCGGTGACGACGTCGATCTCGGCCTGGCCGACGCCGACGGTTTCAATCAGCACCACGCCGAAGCCGGCCGCGTCCAGCACCGCGGCCACGTCGGCGGTCGAGCGCGACAGGCCGCCCATCTGCCCGCGCGTGGCCAGCGAACGGATGAATACACCGTCGTCGGTGGCGTGGCGCTGCATGCGGATGCGATCGCCCAGCAGCGCCCCACCCGAGTAGGGGCTGGAGGGATCCACCGCCACCACACCCACGCGCAGCCCCTGCCCTTGACGACGGTAACGGGCGATGAGGCCATCGACCAGCGTCGACTTGCCGACGCCTGGATTGCCGGTGATGCCGATGATCAAGGCGCCCCCGGTGCGCGGGTACAGCGTCCGCAGATCCTGCCGGGCGGCGGGCAGGCCGTCGTCCAGCTCGCGCAGCAGCGTGGCCAGGGCGCGCGCGTCGCCGGCCAGCACGCGTTCGACCCGGCTGCCGGCGGCCACGGTCAGTGGCCTGCCGCCGCTTTCAGGATCTCGCGGGCGATGACCATCTTCTGCACCTCGTTGGTGCCCTCGCCGATCTCCGCCAGCTTGGCGTCGCGCAGGTACCGTTCCACGTCGAACTCGCGCGTGTACCCGTACCCGCCGTGGATCTGGATGGCGTTGTTGCAGGCGCGCATCGACGCGCGGGCGGCGAAGTATTTGGCGACCGACGATTCCAGCGTGGTGCGCTGCTTCTGATCCTGCATCCAGGCGGCGCGCCAGACCAGCAGGCGGGCGGCGTCCAGCTCGGTCGCCATGTCGGCCAGCATCATCTGGATGGCTTGAAACTCGGCGATCGGTTTGCCGAACTGGACGCGATCCTTGGCGTACCGTCTCGACGCCTCCAGCGCGGCGCGGCCGATCCCCACCGCCCAGGCGCCGATGCCGATGCGCCCCTTGTCCAGGATCTGCAACGTGTCGAAGAAGCCGTGGTTGATCTCGCCCAGGCGCTGCTCGTCGGGCAGCTCGACGTCCTCCATCACCAACTCGGTGGTGTCGGAGGCGTGCAGGCCCATCTTCTCGATGCGCTTGCCGGTTCGAAATCCCGGCGTGCCGCGTTCAATGATGAAGGCGGTCAGCCCCTTGGCCTTCAGGGCGGGCTCGGTCGATGCCAGCACCACGTAGATGCCGCCGACGGAGCCCTGGGTGATGAAGGTCTTGGTGCCGCTCAAGATCCACTTGTCGCCGCGCCGGTCGGCCCGGGCCCGGGCGGCGCCGGCGTCCGATCCAGAGCCGGGTTCGGTCAACCCCCAGCCGCCCAGCACCTTGCCGCTGGCCAGCGGCGGCAGGTAACGGCGGCGCTGGGTCTCGTTGGCGGCCAGATAGATGTGCCCGGTGCACAGTGAATTGTGCGAGGCCATGGTCAGCCCGACGGAGGCGTCGGCGCGCGCCACCTCTTCCAGGGCCACCACGAAGTCGAGGAACTTCATCCCGGCGCCCCCGTACTCCTCGGGGATCTGCATGCCGAGGAGGCCCATCTCGCCCATGGCCGGGATGATCTGGTGCGGGAAGGTCTCTTCTTCGTCCCAGCGGCGGGCGTTGGGCACGATGGCCTTGTCGCAAAAATCGCGAACCGACTTTTGCAACAGACGCTGTTCTTCGCTGAGGTCGAAATTCATCCGGGAGGATTTCCTTTGCTGGGCTATTCGACGGCTTTGCCCTTGGCCGGTTTCTTGAACCGCTGCTCCGCCCCGGCCGGCGCGTCGACGCGCACCACCACGGTCTTTTCGCCGAACTTGATGGCGTGCGGTTGGTTCTCGGGG
>DATLVT010000681.1:0-5904 GCA_035577105.1 Polyangia bacterium | reverse complement strand
GAGCCGCCGATGCCGATGTTGACCACGTCGGTGATGGGGCGGCCGCTGTATCCGGTCCAGGCCCCGCTGCGAACGGCGTCGCTGAATGCTTTCATGTGGGCCAGGGCGGCGTTCACGTCGGGCATGACGTCCTTGCCGTCGACCAGGATCGGCCGGTTGGCCCGGTTGCGCAGGGCCACGTGCAGCACGGGGCGGTTCTCGGTGACGTTGATCCGCTCGCCGGCGAACATGCGATCGCGCTTGGCCTCGACGTCGCAGTCCCGCGCCAGATCACGCAGCAGCGTCAGGGTCTGGTCGGTGATCCGATTCTTCGAAAAATCGAGCAGCAGATCCCCCAGGCGCAGCGACAGGCGGGTGAACCGATCGGGCTCGCGCGAGAACAGCTCGCGCATGTGCAGCCCGGCGACCTCTTTTTGATGTTGCTCCAGTGCCCCCCACGCTTGTGCCCGCTTCATGGCCGCCATCTCAGCGCACAACGGGCGGCGCCGCAACCACCCGATCCGCGGCCGGCCGACGTGGGCCTACATCACCGCCTTACCTCCTGTCTCGTTTGCCGCACCGCTTTCTCTAGTCCGGCGAGGTTCCGCCGAGAAATAGACGTGATGACCTCGACGAAGCATCCCACGGTCACCGTCCACCATCACCCCGAGCATGGCTTGACCCACGTGGTTACCACCGACGGGGGCCATGACTACTGGGTTCGTCACGCCGACGGCGCCATCGGCATCCGGTTGCCCGACGACGTGGGAATCACCTGGGGATATCTGGTCGGAGCCGGCGAGCTGGAGATCATTGAATCCCAGCCCTACGACCCCATCGTTCTGGACGCCGTCGACCGCGAGGTGGCCGCCGAGGGGATGTCCGAGTTCGAGTTGCTGGAAATCCTGCCCGAACGCCAGGCCTCCTAGCGGTCGCGTTCCGGCCCGCGCGTTTCAACGCCGGTGCAAACGGGGGTTTCAACACCCCGGTTCTAGTTTGGGACGTGAAAGGAGCGTCCCAATGACCAATTCAAAGACCAACCAGACCAAGAACCGGACCCTGACCCTCACCGTCACCCTCTTCGGCGCCTTCGTCCTTCTCCCCAGCGCCCTGCCCCGCGCGGCGCACGCCGAAGAAAAGGCCCCCTCCCCCGAGGCATCGGCCACGTACGCGGACATCAAGAAGACCCTGGGCCTGGTCCCATCGTTCCTGCGCGCCTTCCCCGAGGAGGCCATCGCCCCCGCCTGGGATGAGTTCAAAGGCGTCCAGCTGAACCCCTCCTCCGCCATCCCGCCCAAGTACAAGGAGCTGATCGGGCTGGCCGTGGCGGCACAGATCCCCTGCCGCTATTGCGTGTACTTTCACACCAAGGCAGCCGGCCTGGGCGGGGCCAGCGAACGGGAGACCAAGGAGGCGGTGGTGATGGCCGCGCTGGTGCGCCAGTGGAGCACGGTGCTGAACGGCATGCAGACCGACGAAGCCAAGTTCCGCGCCGAGCTGGCCAGCGTCCTCAACTACGTCAAGACGCCGCACCCCGCGCCCCCCGCCATCAATGTGACGGACGCGCCCAGCGCCTACCGCGACATGGAAGCCACCCTGGGCGGCGTCCCCGGGTTCATGAAGCAGTTCCCGGAGGCCGGAATCGCTGGCGCCTGGCGCGAGTTCAAGACCATCCAGCTCAACCCGCACTCGGCGGTCCCCGGAAAGTACAAGGAGCTGATCGGCCTGGCCGTGGCCTCGCAGATCCCCTGCCGCTACTGCATCGCCTTCCACACGGAGACCGCCAAGCTGAACGGCGCCAGCGACGCCGAGATTCGCGAAGCGGTGGCCATGGCGTCCCTGACCCGGCACTGGAGCACCTTCCTGAACGGCACCATGGTCGACGAGGCGACCTTCAGGCACGAGACCGACCAGGCCATCGCCAACGTTCGCAAAAAAATGTCCGTCGCCGCCCGCTGAAACCTGACGGAAACAAAGCAGACCGCAAAGAACCGTGTTGGAGGGCGGGGAGCCGACGCTCCCCGCCGTGCGTTTTTCGGCCGCGATCAAGGGTTCGCGCGCATTCCCCTTTGACGGAAGGCCGTTCCCTTAGGATGCTAGGGGCGAAATGGACCCGACCTCCGCCGCCATGGACGGACTGCCCCCCGGCACCAAGCTGGGGCGGTACGAGATCCGTCGCCTGATTGGCCGCGGCGGCATGGGCAGCGTGTACGAGGCCCTGCACCGTGATCTGAAGAAGCGCGTGGCCATCAAGACGTTGTTGCCCGCGCTGGCCGCCAACCCCGACGCCAAGACCCGGTTCTTGCGCGAAGGCGAGGCCGCCTCACGCATCCGCCATCCGCACGTCGTCGACGTCACGGACGTGGGCGCGGAAGGCTCCGTCATCTATCTGGTGATGGAGTACCTGGAAGGTCAGGACCTGGGCAAGCTGATCGCCAGCCAGGGTCCCCTCGGCATCGGCGAGGCCGCCGACATCATGCTGCCGGTGGCCGCCGCCATCGCCACCGCCCACGACCAGGGGGTCATTCACCGCGATCTCAAGCCCGAAAATATTTTCCTGGCGGTCGGGGCCATGGGCGGCGTGCAGCCCAAGGTGCTGGACTTTGGCATCTCGAAGGTATCGGGCGATCTGCGCACGATGGCCTTGACCGGAACCGGCGCCACCTTCGGGACCACGTTCTATCTGCCGCCCGAACAGCTGCGCGGTTCGAAGCAGGCCGACGCCCGCAGCGATCAGTACGCGCTGGGGACGATCCTGTACGAATGCCTGACCGGCCAGCGCGCCTTCGAAGGGGAAAATCTGTACGCAGTCCTGAAAGACATCGCGGAGAGCCGCTACCGGCCGGCCGCCAGCTTGCGCCCGGACATCCCGCCGGCGCTGGACGCTGTGGTCAACCGAGCCATGAATCTGGAGCCGACGGCTCGTTTCGATTCTGTGCACAGCCTGGGGGCGGCGCTGCTGGAATACGCCGGACCTTCGGCGCGCATGGTGTGGACGCCGTTCTTCGGCACAGCGCGCGTCGTGCGTGAGGCGCCGGTGGTGTCGCCTTCGCTGAACGACGAGAGCCCCCGCGTCGACGCCGCCTCCGCCTCTGGCCCACTGTCGGCGCGCGATTACGCCGCCACGCCCCCGCCCCGGCCGACCACCGAGCCGCCGGCGCGCCGGATCACCGCGGGCGGCACGCGCGTCCTGCCCGCCGACGCCACCCCGTCGCCCGACGGACGCTCGACCGGCCGGCCGCAACGGGTGGAGAGCATCAGCACCTTCCGTCACGCCACGGGCGAATCGGCCATGCTGGGGCCAAGGCGCTCGCGCTTGCCGCTGGTGGTGGGGCTGGGCGTGGTCGCCGCCATCGGGGCCGTCTTTCTGGTCATGCGCCCCGACGAGGCGCTGACGACGTCTCACCCCACGCACCCGGCGCAGCCGGCGCCGGAGCCAAAGATGTTTCGCGTCGAGCTGGTGACCGTGCCCAGCACGGCGACCATCGAGCTGGACGGCCAGGTGGTGGGCACCGGAGCCTTCGCGCGCCGCCTGCCCGTCGACGGCAGCGAGCACGAGGTGGTCGCGCACGCCCGCGGCTATCGAAACGCCAGCGTGCGGTTCACCGACACACCGCCACCCCGCGACCTGGCCCTGGAGGCCATCGCCGCCCCGGCCGAACCGGCGCGCCCGGTGGTGCCGGTGACCGAGACCAAACCGATCGTGACGGCCACCAGACCGGACAAGCCAGGGCACGGACACCAGCACCACGGCGGCAAACCAGCGCCGTCCGGTCACAACGACGCCGCCAGCGGCGGCGAAGGGAAGCCGCCCGCGTCCAAGCCGACCGGTAAACCGCGCTCTGGCGACTCCGGGCTTCTGCCCAACAACGCGCCCATAGTGGAATGACGTCTCTCGAGACGTCCGGAGTGACGTCTCGCACGTTGTCCGGCGGCGGCGCTCCGTCGTGGGCGCCCCTTTCGCTATTGCGCACATCGGTCGTTTGCTGGCAAGCTCCGGCGCGCGGGAATGGGTGCAAATCGCTTAGGATTCGCGGGATTGGCGTGGGCGGGGCTGGTCCTGTGGGCGGCGGGCTGCGGGCACACCGCCGCCACCACACCGCCGCCGCCGCCCTGCACGACGCCCGAACCGCTGCGGGTCAACGTGCGCGCGTCGGCGCGCCTCAATCCTGGTGAAAAGGGTGAAGCCCTGGCCACCGTGGTTCGCCTTTATCAACTGAAGGGCACCACGAAGCTGACCGGCGCATCATTCGACGATCTGCTGGACCATGACAAGGACGCCCTTGGCGAAGACCTCCTGACCCAGCAGGAGCTGACCATCAACCCCGGCGATCAGATGACGCCACCGACGGTGCGCAATCCGGACGCGGTCTACCTGGTGGCGGTGGCGCTGTTTCGCCAGCCGGTGGGGACCAACTGGCGCGCCGTGAAGAAACTTGCGCCGCCCAACCCCGAACATTGCAACGCCGGCAATCGCGAGAAAGGATCGCCCGCCCTCGACACCAGCGTGCGTTTCTTCCTGGACGAAAACCGCATCGAGCTTCGCTGACAAGGACGTCATGAAACCGCCCCAAAGAGTCGTCTGGTCTGAAGGCATGCTGGTCTCGCCCCAGCACTTGCAGCAGCAGGACCTGTACCACGAGCGACTCCTGGACGAACGGATCGCCGCGCTGGCGCCTTACCGGTGGGGCGTGGTGACCGCCGAGATCGACGCCGGGGCGCTGGGAACCGACCAGCTGCGCGTCACGAAGTTCGTGGGCATCCTGCCCGACGGGCTTTATCTCGGCTTCGAAGGTGGCGATCCGGAGTGCCCGCCGGCCCGGCCCATCGGCGCGCATTTTCCGCCGACCCAGGCCTCGTGCGACGTCTACCTGGCGGTGCCCAAGGAGCGAGAAGGCGTCCCCAGCGTCTCGGCCGAGCTGCCCGGCACGCCGGCGTCGACCAGGGCGGCGCGCGCCCGTTTTCGCGCGGTCAGCCGCAGCGTCGCCGATCTGACCGGCAACGCCGCGGATCTGAGCATGGCCTTCGCGCACCGCAACGCCGTGGTGCTGTTCGGCGGCGAGTCGCGGGAAGATTTCGACGCCATCAAGATCTCCGAGGTGGTGCGGGACGGGCGCGGCGCCTTGATCGTCAATGAAACGTACATTCCGCCCACGCCGCGCATCGACACGTCGCCGTTCCTGATGGGCGGGGTGCGGCGCCTGCTGGCCCTGCTGGTCACCAAGCAGCGCCAGCTGGCCGGCGACCGCCGCCAGCGCGACGGCGCCAGCATCGAATTCAACGCCGGCGACATCACCCGCTTTCTGCAGCTGTCCACCGTCAACACCGCCATCCCGCTGCTGACGTACGCGGCGTCGAACGGCGAGATCAACCCGAACCAGCTTTATCTGTTGCTGGCGCAGGTGGCCGGCCAGCTGGCCACGTTCGGGTCGGACGTCGACCCGTCAAAGCTGCCGCTGTTTCAGTACACCGATCTGCGCGCCACCTTCGAGGAGCTGTTCGCCCGCGTCACCGGGCTGCTGCGCACGACGGTGCGCGAGGCGTTCATGACCGTGTCCATGGACGTCGTCGACGGCATTCACCTGGGCAAGCTGGACGACGACCGGCTGCTGACCGCCACCCAGTACGTGCTGGCGGTGCGCTCCGAGATCCCCGAGGCCCAGCTGGCCCAGCGCCTGCCGGGGCTGTGCAAGATCGCGGCGCGCTCGCAGCTGCCCCAGGTGATCCGGGCGGCGGCGTCGCCCGGCGTGCCCATCGCGGTCACGCACCGACCGCCCGCGGAAATTCCGGTCAAGGCAGGCGTTACCTATTTCGGGTTGACCCTGCAGAACGAATTCTGGCGTCAGATCGTCGAAGAGCGGCTGGTCGCCATCTACCTGCCACCACCCTTCGGCCCCCAGCACGTCAAGCTGGAGCTGCTGGCGG
>DATLVT010000680.1:0-5178 GCA_035577105.1 Polyangia bacterium | reverse complement strand
GCCGATCTTGGCCTCGAAGTTCCCCTTCAGGTCGAATCCCTGCAGGTGCGAGGTCAGCGCCTCGGGCAGGCTGGTCAGCAGCTTGGCGCACTTGAGGCGCGGCACCTGGAACAGCAGATCGATCTTGGGCACGAAGCCGAGGTGGCTGCCGTCGGCGAATTTCACCGTTCCCGCCGGCAGCGACACCGAGCCGCTCAACCGGCCGATGAGGTCGCGCACCCGTCCCTGCAGCAGCTGTAGATCCACCCGCCGGGCCGCCGGATAGGCCGTTCCACGCAGGTTCACGCTCATCGACAGGTTGTCGATGGGTGCGCTGGCCAGGGCGTCGTGCTTGAGGCTGAGGCCGACCACGGCCATCTCGCCGCCGAAGCCGACGGCGTCGCCCGCCCAGGTCAGCTCAAAGCCGGCGTCCAGGCTGGTGTCCGCCGGCCGCAGCACGGACCGCGGCAAGATGTCGCGCACCTTGTCCAGCGAGAATTGCTCGGCCCGCAACACCAGGCGCCCCTGCCGGGCCGCGGGATCGACACCGCCACGCGCGGTCCACAGCGTCTCGCGTGCGCCGCCATAGCTGCCGTGCAGATCGATCACCAGCTTGTCGGCCGGATTCCCGCCGGTCACGCCGGTCGGCTGGGGCCCCACCCGCCCGCTGATGCCGGTCAGCGCCAGAGACGGCAAGGGCGTCGTGTATCCGTCCTGGACCAGAATGCTGGGGTAACCGTCGGGGTGCAGGCCGTGCAGCGCGACCTGGATCTGGACTTCGCGCGCGCCGAACTGCGGACCGTGCTCCGACGTGGTCAGCGCCAGCCGGCCAGTGATTCCCTTGGCCCGGAACAACAGATGATCGGAAGGCAGCAGGACGCCGCTCACGTCCTCGATCTCGACCGCCAGGCCGCTGGCGCTGTCGTGCAGTGACAGGGTGGCGTGGGCGAGGGCGAGCCCCGGGGGCGTCGAACCGCCGCCCGCCGCCTCCGGGACGCCGTCGGCGCCGGCTGTCTTCCGGCGCGATGACAGCCGTTCGATGATGTCGCTGACGTTGTCGTGGTCGCCGCCCCGGACGGCGCGCACCACCATGTCCGACACGGTTACGGCCGGCGCCGTCTTCCACCCCAGGACGGCGCCGAAGGGCGCGGAGATCTCGCCGATGGTGACCAGCGGCAAGCCTTCTCCGCGGCCGGCCACCCGGACGTTGCGCAAGGCGATGCGCCCCAGTCCCGCTCGCCCCTTCCCGACGGTGACGCCCCGCCCCAGCCGCGCCGACGCCCGCGAGGCGAAGACGCGCGCGGCAACCTCCCCGACGACGAACGGATAGGCCAGGCAGGCGGCCACCACGACGCCAGCCACCATCCAGCGACCGCGGCGACGGCGATTCTTGGCCGCGGCGGGCGGCAGGTGGGGCGGCCTGAGACCTAACTGCGGGGGTGACGCCACCGCCGAAATAGTAACAGCGCTCGCCCATATCCGCCGGAGTATTCGACCCCCGCCCGGGTCGCCTCTTCGGCGCATCGCGCCGGTGGTCTTGTCCGCCCGTATCAAGATAGACTTCGCGCCCATGGCCGACCCCGCCGCCCCATCCCCGGCAGACGGCCCTGCTGCAGCCCGGGCTTGGCCCCCGCCTGCCCAGGCGCCCGCCGCCGGCCCCGCGCAACCGCCGTCGGCGCGCCTGCTGCTGTTCATCCTGCTGGCGTTTTCGTTCGCCCTGCGCGCCCTGGCTTTTCTGCGCCCCATCGCCAGCCTGGACGGCGTCACCATCCCCGACGACACGTATTACACGCTGCACCTGGCGCGCAGTATGGCCCACGGCCTGGGGCCTTTTTACGGGCTGGGCCACACCAATGGGTTTCAGCCCCTGATCGGGTTCTTGCTGGTGCCGGCCTTCTGGCTGTTCGGCGACGCCGATCTTCTGGGCCCCGTGCGCGTGGCCATGGTGATCTCCGCGCTGGCGGACACGGCGGCGCTGTGGATGCTCGCCCGGATCCTCCTGCGGCAGGTCCACGACGCGCGCGTGGTGGCGGTGGTGATGATCATCTGGGCGGTCTCGCCTTATACGATCGCCAACGGCATCAACGGCCTGGAGACGTCGCTGGCGGTCTTTCTGCTGCTGGCGGCGGTCTCTTACTTTCCGCGCACCGAGGCGCTCGACGCCGGCCCGCGGACGTTTTTTCTCTTTGGCGTGCTGGGCGGCCTGGCGCTGTTCGCGCGCATCGACACCGGCCTGATGCTGGCGGTGGCGGCCCTGCTGTCGGCGCGGCGTCTGCTGTCGCGCGGCCTGGGCGTCGCGGGGCGGGCGGCGACGGCCACCGCCGCCGGCGTCGTGCTGGTGAACATGCCGTGGTGGCTTTACTCGTACCGGTACACGGGGCGCATCTATCCGGTCAGCGGCCGCGCGGTCAGGCACATCTCGCAGGCGGCGGTGCACCACCACCCCACCCTGAAGAACTTTTACATCCCCGAGATCCGCGAGGGGGTGCGCGTCCTGCTGGTCAGCCACTGGCCGACGCTGCTGCTGCTCGGCGTGCTGGTGGTCCTCATCGCCTGGCGCAGCGGCCGTCAGGGACTCCGCCTGCTGGCCCGCGATATATGGCAGCAACGCTTGCTGGTGGTGCTCTCGGCCGCGCTGTTCTGCGCGTACACCATGTACATCTTCACCGAGTGGTTCTTCGCCCGGTATTTCTATCCGATCAACGCCACGCTGCTGCTGTGCACGGGGCTGGCCCTGCACCGCTGGCTGGAGGCGGCCGCCCCCGACGATCAACGGCGCCGGCGCCGACTGTTGCCGGTGGCGGCGCTGTACATGGTGGCCAGCATCGCGCGCAAGGACTTCCGCGAGATCTACCTCAGCAACGATCCCGTCCATCTGGCCTCGATGAACATCGGGCTGTGGGCGCGCCAGCACTACCCCGCGGGCACCATCGTCGGCTGCCCGCAAAGCGGCGGCCTCGGGTACTTCGCCGGCAACCTGACGGTGGTCAACCTGGACGGCGTGGTGAACCAGGACGCCTATCTGGCCATGAAAGAACACCGCCTCTTCGATTACATTCGCGAGGCCAAGATCCAGTCCCTGCTGATCTGGTCCAGCACCATCGATCTCATCCGCGAGGAGTCGGCGGAGATCCCGCCCGCCGCGCTGACGCTGGAGATGGACATCACGGCATTTCGTACCTACCGAAAGCCGTGGCACGTGTATCGCGTGACCCCGCGATGACCGACGCGCGCGCCGACGACGCCGCCACCGCCGACGCCCGCGCCATCGCCCTGCGAGCGGCCGTTGACCTGTTTCGCGCCGAGCGCTTCGCCGAGGCCGAGGCCGCCTGCCGGGCGGTGCTGGCCGCCGATCCCGATTGCGGCCCCGCCTGGGAGCGGCTGGCCTTCACCTGCGATCGCCTGGGTCGCCCGGCAGAAGCGATGGCCTTTTTCGAGGAGGCCATTGCCCGCCTGGCCAACCCAGCCCAGGCCCACCACAACCTGGCGGTCCTGCTGCATCAGCAGGGCGAGACCGACGCCGCTCTTTCACATTACCGTCGCGCCATCGACGCCGGTTGCGACGATCCCTTGCTGCACAGCAATTTCGGCTGCCTGCTGCGCGATCTGGGACAGATGCAGGCCAGCGCGGATCAACTGGCGCGCGCTGTGGCCGCCGATCCATCCCTGGCCCACGCTCACAGCAATCTTGGCGTGACGCTGTGTCTGCAGGCGCGCGCCGCCGAGGGGTTGCCCCACCTCCGCCTGGCCACGGTGCTGAAACCGGACTGGACCGTGGGCTGGAGCAACCTGCTGCTTTGCCTGAACTATGCCGACGATCTGTCCCCGGACCAGATCGCCGCCGCCCACCGGCTGTACGGCCGGCGGTTCGGGCGCGATGCCGTCGAGACGGCGGCGACGACGCCGGCCCCGACGGCGGGCGGCCATCGCGACCCCCGACGCCGGCTGCGCGTCGGGTTGGTCTCGCCCGATCTTCGCCAGCATTCGGTGGCGTATTTTCTCGAGCCGCTGCTGCAAGCGCGCCGTCCGGAGCAAGTGGAATACATCGCCTACGCTTGCCGCGACCGCGCCGACCAGGTCACCGAACGATTGCGCCGCATCGTCGACGGCTGGCGCTCGATCGAACACCTGCCGGACAGTGACGCCGCCGCGCTGGTTCGCGCCGATGCCATCGACGTGCTGATCGATCTGGCCGGGCACACCGCGCACAACCGCCTGGGTCTCTTCGCGCTGCGCCCCGCGCCCGTGCAGATGACGTACCTGGGCTATCCCAACACCACGGGCCTCCACGCCATCGACTGGCGCATCACCGATCGATGGGCCGATCCGCCCGGCCAGACCGAGTCGTTGCACAGCGAACGGCTGTTGCGCCTGGCCGACGGTTTTCTCTGCTATCGACCGCGCGCCGATGGTCCTGCCGTCCAGGCGCCGCCGGTCGACGCCACGGGCCGCATCACCTTCGCCACGTTCAATCAGCTGGCCAAGGTGTCCTCTCGCGCGCTGGCGCTGTGGGGTCGCATCCTGGCCGCGGTCCCCGGTTCGCGCCTGCTGATCAAGGGACCTGCCTTCGCCGACGCCGCCACCCGCGCGGCCTTCGCCGCCCGCCTGGGCGCATCGCCGCTGGCGGCGCACGACGTGCAGTTACTGCCACCGCTGGCCGACGAGCACGAGCACCTGGCCGCCTACGGCCAGGTCGACATCGCCCTGGACACCACGCCCTATGGCGGCACCACCACCACCTGCGAGGCGCTGTGGATGGGCGTTCCGGTCATCACCCTGGCCGGCGCCGCCCACGCCGCGCGCGTCGGTGCCAGCCTGCTGCAGCGGGCGGGCCTGGCCGAGCTGGTGGCGACGTCGGCCGACGAATATGTGCGGCTGGCCGTCGCGCTGGCCGGCCAGGCTTCGCGCGATCGGCTGCGCGGGTTGCGCGCCGGCCTGCGCCAGCGACTGGTGACGTCGGGGTTGACCGACGGACCACGCTTTGCCGCCGGCTTCGAGGACGGGCTGCGCAGCGTCTGGCGCGACCATTGCCAGCGCCAGCAAGCCCCGTCGCCCGCGTCGACATTGCCGGCCGGCACGACGCTGGTCTCCATGACGGGCGATACCCAGGTGGCCGTCGCGGACGCCATCAATCAGCTGACGGCCTATGTCCTCACCGAACAGCAGGACTGGTTCGAAGACGAGATCGACTTCGTGCGC
>DATLVT010000679.1:0-12541 GCA_035577105.1 Polyangia bacterium | reverse complement strand
CGAAAGCCATCCTGCAAGGTGAACGTGACATCGGGGGCGGGAGATCCGAGAGTCAGCAGAGCTCCTTCTGCTGGGGGCGGTGGTGGCGACGCCATCGCGGATCTCGTCTGGCTGGTGCAAGCCAGCGCCAGCAAGGCTGGCACGACCGCCAGCAGCGCCAGGTGCCGGTGGTGGCAGGGGCGACTCTGCCGCTGAGCCGTCGTTGCCGATCGCTGAGAGGGCGATTGCATTCGACAGGCAGGGAAAGACAAAGGGTTCATCATGGAAAACCTCCTGGTGGTTCGGTTGGTGGGTGGTCCTATTGCGGCGCCAATTGAAACAGTGGCTCGTCCTTGTGAAACGTGCCGGCGAAGACAAAGCGCAGGGGACGCGCGGAATCAGGATTCCTGAAGTGATGTGGCTTGCCGACGACGTCGACGAACCCATCACCGGCGTGTCGAGAAGTGACTGGCCCATCGCCGAAAGAGGATTCGAAGCTGCCCTCCAGCACATAACCGAGACCTTGGCTGGTGTGGATGTGGGCCTTGCTGGCCGCTCCTGGTGGAAATTCCATGAGGTAAAGGCGCGACTCCAAGCCGGGAAGGTCGGCGATATCTTTCTGTGCCAGAAGGCTGCGCCTGACTTCGGCCAGCGGAGCGTTCGATGAGACGGCCGGCGCCGGTTCGACGAAGGCTGACGATGAGGCTGAAATAGAACCGAGATGGTCTGTGTCTTCAACGGGCCAGAACAGCGGTTCGTCCTTGCGAAACATGCCCGTGACCACGAACTGCAACGGTCGATGCGGATCCGGATTCGTGAACCGGTGCGGTTCGTGCGGCCTGTCGATGAAGCCCTGGCCAGCGCGGGTGAGCGCCGGCGGGTCCTTGCCGAAGGCCGACAGGAACTGTCCCGCAATCACGTAGCCGACGCATTGTTCGGTGTGGACGTGAAGAGGCCCTTCTGTCTCCGGTGGATACTCGACCAGATACAGCCTCGATTCAAAGCCCGGGCGGCCTGCGACGTCTCCCTGGGCCAGCAGCGTCCGTTTGATTTCATTCGGCCGTCTCTCCACGTGCTGGCCAGGCAACCCTGTCGCTGCGCTGCGATTGGAATGACTCGCAATACAGCCGGTCAGGGCGAGCAGAAGCGCAGAGACGCGAACATGGGGCTCCATACGAGATCTCCTCGGGACAAGGGGTGGGAAGCGACGGCGCTAGCGGGAAGCGCGGGTGCTGGTGGCGCGGCTGTTTTCCCAGGCCGTCCACTGGTCGAGAAACTGGTCCTCCAACCATGTTTCCATGGCGCGGATGTGCCGCAGCTCCTGCTGCCATTGCAGCCGTTGCACGGACGTCGCCGCGTCGGAATCCCCGTTGCTGATGAGGCCGTCAGCGGTTTCGAGCTGCGCCGTCAGCTGCGCCTCGCGCGTGGCGAGGGCGGCCAGCTGCGCGCTCTGCGAAGCCGCATCGGGGCGACCGGACGGCAGGGCCATTCCGTGAATCGCCCGCTGTTCGGGGCGTGCCTGCGCCACCTTCACGCTCAAGCTGGTCATCGCGACGCCGACCATGGCGATGACGGCACTGGCCCACAGCCGCCGCCGGCCTTCGCCCTGCATTTGCCCTGAGGCCGCCGGCGGGCGGCCGGTCAAGCGCGCCACGCGCGGGACGAGCGCACCGGCCGATGGCGCCATCATCGGCACCATCAGCCGCGATTGCGCCGAAAGCGTTCGGGCGGCGACCTGAACCAGCGCCCGGGCCAGAACCAGCGGATTGCCGGTGATGGCCACGGCCCGATCGTCACAGGCCAGTTCGGCGGTGTGACGAAAGCCAGCCGCTGCCCAGTGATTCATGGGTTGCAACCACAGAACGGTCTGGACCAGCGCGATCAAGGGAAACCACAGCCCGTCGCCGCGTTCGAGATGAGCGAGCTCGTGCGCCAGGACGGATTCCACCTCGGCGTCGCCCAGGTCCGTCAGCAGCGCCCAGGGAACGCAGATCTCGCCCGTCCCGATCACCAGCGGACTGTCGATGCCGGCGGCCTCGGTCAAGCGGACCGCAGGCAGCCCGAAACTGGCCCGCATGCGTTCGAGAGCCCGCAGCAGGCGCGGGTCGCGAACCGGCTGTCGACCGCCCAGGCGGCGCCGCAAAAGAAGAGCGGCGCCGAAGAATCGAAGCAAGCCCAGGCCCGCAGTTCCCAGGACGCCGGCGGCAAGCCAGTTCGCCGGCGTGCGCCACACCGATCCCGCGCTGGTCGTGCTCGCTTGCAGCGACGGAGGTCCGGGCCGGTGACCGCCCAGCGCTGTCAGCGCCGACTCGGTGTCCAGCCAGATCTCCCTGACGAATGGTCCGCCGCTGTCGGTCGCCGGCTGGTGCGCTGGCACCGCAACCGTCAGGAGCACGGTCAAGAGGGGGCCGAGGAGCGCCACCTTCCAGTAGCGATTGCGCGTCGACGGCGGCAGCGGCTTTGCGCGTGCGAGAACAACCACCACGGCCGTCCACACCGCGGCGTGGGCCGCGTAGGTCAACGCCAGCGCCAGCCAGCAGCTCAGCCGGCTTGGTTCGCTGCCCAGCCACAGCAGAAGACGGACGGCCACCGTCAGGCCTTCTTTGCCTTCAGAAGTTTTCGCATCTGGTCCAGATCCTCGGCGCTCAGCCGCTCCGTCTCCAGCAATTGCGCGGTCAGGGCGGACACGTTTCCGCCAAAAAATGTGCTCAAGACCCGCTGCAGGAAGCCCTTGGCGGCGTCGGTCTGATTCACCTTCGCTCGATAGACGAACTGGCGTCCGCTCCGCTGATGTTTCACCCACCCCTGTTTGCTCAACCGCTGCAGCAAGGTGGCCACGGTGGTGGGCGCCAGCACTCTGCCTTCTTTGCTCAGAATCTCCTGGATGTCGCCGACCGTCCCCGCGCCGACCTGCCAGAGCGCCTTCATCACCGCCAGTTGAAGATCCGTCAGGGTTCCTGTTGTCACGACTACAAGTGTCGTCGATGGGGCTCCGCCTGTCAACGACATTTGTAGTTTTACGGCGATCTGCCTTCAATGCCCCGCGATCAGCGAGGAATGACCACCTCCCCGCAGGTGACGAGCAAGGTGAGACGACCTACAGGGCCGCCGCCAGGGTCCGCAACACGCCGGCCGGGTCGTCATCAATGATGCCGCCGTGGGAGACCAAGATGCGACGGAGGTTATCGAGGCGAGACCATTCTTCGAGCTGGCGCTTGAGGGCTGGCTTGTCTTCGATCGACTTCATCGCGACAAACGTTGGGATCTTGGGTTTGTCCCCGGTGAACCCCACCAGGCGAAAGAGCCAACCCCCGACGCCCGGATGGTCCTCGACGTTCCAGATGAGCTCGTTCACGACCAGCGTCGTTCCGGCGGATCCTCGAACCACGAGGGCGGCCTCACGGCGGTTCGTGCCAGGAACGGTCACGAACTCGACGCCTGGGTCGCCGAAATTCGCGCTGGTCGCGTCGACGGTGACCACCTCCTCGGCTTGCGTGCGCGCCCCTTCGGGGACGATCACTTGGAGCTCGGGGTAACGATCCTTCCAGATCTTGGCGTCTTTGCGGTGACGCTCATTGGGGACAATCAGAAAGGCTGGACGTCCCCAGTCCTCGAGCGCTTTCATCTCGGGCTCGTCGAGGGCGATGGCGCTGAAGATGACCAGCCGACCGTCCCGAAGACGGACCACCGTCATCCGACGCGGGAACTCGCCCATGGGCATGGGCAAGTTCCCCACGACCGTCAGCAGGTCATCGCCAATCCGCGTGAGCTTCCCGTGAGGAAGGACTGTCCATGTCTTGAATGTGCCGGCCATGGGTACCTCTCCTCAGATAATAAGGACAGGGCGCCGGCAAACAACGTCTGCCGACGTGCGCCAGAAAGGCGGATGGCCGAGAAGGTCGTTGCACAATAGTCCACCGCTGGTCAGGACTCTTCTGGGCGCTGCCAGGCCCTGCGACGGTCACCGGCGTCCGCCCCTCGGCCGAGCGGTAGCCGATCATTTCTTGGCAGGCGCACCCTTTATGCGGTTCGGCCCAGTTCTCACGGCCAGCAGCAGGGCGTCCAGTCGTCTCGCGCTGGCCGACGAGAGGCCAACTTTGGTTTCGGGCGAGCTTCGCCGCGACCAATCGCTGGCGCGAGCGCGAGAAGTGACAACATCAGGAGCGACGGTATCGTCCGGCAAGCGGTGAGCAAGTTTTCTGCGACTCGGAGCGATAGTGAATACCTGGCTAACCCCGCGGGTTCTTTCAGGAGTGCCTGCCCCCTCCGCGTGCCTCAGACCCTTTTCGACGGGCGAGGGTACTTTGTAGACGTGGCGGTCTCTCGCGTCGCTCTCGCCGTTCGAAGATGGCGCACCGGCTGGGCGGCGGTCGGTCTGATGATCGTCGCGGGATGCGGCGGTGCGCCGGGGACGGGTGCCAGCCTGGACGCTGCCGCGACCGAGGCTGCGGTGGCAACGCCCGGCGTCGACGTGGGCGCGGAGAGCCCGATCGGCGCCGCCGGAACCGGGGGCGCCGGGCCGGGCGTCGTCGCCGCCGACGCCTTCGCCGACGCACAGGATGCTGGCAGCGTTGCCGACACCGGCCCGTCGATCGGTGGCGGCAACAGCAGCAGCAAGGTCTTGATCTACGGCGTGACCACCAGCAGTTTTCGCCACGACTCGATCCCCGCCGCTGCCAAGGCGCTGTCGCAGGCGATGGTGAAGGCCGGGCTGACGGCCGAACTCGTCGGTGTCAGCAACGACACGAACAAGGTCGACCAGTCGAAGTTCACGGCGGAGGCGCTGGCCCAGTACGGGGCGATCGTCCTGCTGGCCATCGGCGGCGAGCCCTTCGGCAATCCCGCTGACACCGAGATCCAGAACCTCGTCGACTATGTCCGTGGCGGGGGCGCTCTGGTCGGCGTGGAGACCGCGGCTGCTTGCTACAGCGACGTCATCAGCGGGCCGATGATTGGTCATCCGACGTCACCGGTCCTTCATGGCCTGATCGGCGGCACCTTCGCCGGCCACGCCGATCTGGGACCGGCGGTCTGCACCAAGGTCGGCGGTCACCCCTCGGTGGCGCAGCTGGCGCCGTCGTTCCGGTTGGTCGACGAGATCTATACCTTCGTCGACTTTCGCATGGACAATCAGATCGTCCTGAACTGCGTCTCGGGCATCTTGCCGAACATGGTTCGTCCCATCAGCTGGTACCGGGAAGAGGGCGCCGGACGCGTTTTCTACACCGGCCTCGGTCACCTCGCGTCGGCGTGGACGGGACCGATGGATTCCAGCGCTGAATCGCGGCTGGTCGAGGATCACCTTCTGCCGGGCCTGCTCTGGTCGATGAAGCGGTCGCCCTGAGGCGCTCACATCATGTTCCAGGCAGCAGCCCACGTTTGGTGCATGAGCTGAACGGGATCGAACCGTCGGCCTCCTGAATGCGATTCCTCGAAGGCGTAAGTAGACCAAGAGCGTAGGCTCGCCAAACGGTACCGCGAGCCAAGCCGCCTGTGGCCCGCTGTCAGCGCGGGCGATAGGCGTTGATGAAGTCGACGCGCTCGCCGATGGGCGGGTGGCTGGCGCGGAAGATCTTGTACAGCAGGCCCGGGCGCGGTACAGCCAGGTTCTGGCGTTGCAAGGTGATGAACGCGGTCCCGGCCGCGTGGTTGTCGCGCGTCAGGTCCAGACCAAAGCGATCGGCCTGTCGCTCGTGGTAGCGCGAGAGCGCCAGGGCGGCCGGCGAGATGAGGAGCGAGAACAGCGACAGCAACAGCAGGAGCAGCGGCAGCGACGCGGGATCGCCCAGGCGCGTGAACCCGAAGCGATCGCCGAAGCGCGCCAGCAGAACCCCCGACGTCCGGTGGGCGGCGAAGAGCCCCGCCACCGTCAGCACCCACGACACGAAGATGTTGATCCAGACGTGACCGAGGACGTAATGGCCAAGCTCGTGGCCCACGACGAACCGGGTCTCCGCGGGCGCCAGGCGCGCCAGCAGCGTGTCCCACAGAACGATGCGCTTGGTCTTGCCGATGCCGGTGACGTAGGCGTTGACCTTCTCCGTGTCGACGCTCTTGTTCACCTCGAAGACGCGCGCGCCCTCCACGCCCGCCTGCGCGGCCACGGCCAGGACCTCGCTCTCCAGCGCCTGGTCCTTCATCGGGCCAAACCGATTGAACAGCGGCGCGATGTACACCGGCCCGATCAGCAGCATCAGCGTGAAGAACGGCAGCGCCAGCGCGCCGGTCCACAACCACCAGCGCGTCGGGCTGCGCGCCAGCAAGAGATAGGGCACCCAGATGAAGAGGGCCCCGATGACCAGGCCCACCGCCAACCCCTTGAGCTGATCGCCCGCGAACTTCGAGAATCGCTGCGTTGACAGGCCGTAGGCATGTTCCCGCACGTAGCCGACGTAGACGGTCAGCGGCAGCTGCACGACGAACAGGAGCAGCGACACCAGCGCCAGGTAGACGATCAGCGACGGATAGAAGTGCCCCCGCCCGACGTCGGACGCGATGGTCCGCAGCCGCGCCGACCAGCCGGTGAACAGGAACAGCGCCGGCAGCGCGATCCCCAGCAGCTGTTCGACGATCCAGATGACGTTGCCGCTGCGGTAGTAGCGCAGCGCCAGCGCGGAGGCCTCGGGGACGGTCACGGCGTCCATGGTCATTGATCGATAATACGCGACGCCTGCCTTCGTTCGCGCTGACTCCGGGAGGTCGGTGGGGCTTGCTGTGGGGCGAATGAATGTGGCTCGCCCGGGCTTACTTCGTGGCTGAACCGACGCACCCGTTACTCCAGCTGCAGCCCGCATTCGGCGCAGGCGCCGCTGACCAGACCGGCGGTGGCGCCGCACGCGGGACAGGGCGGCTCGCCGTCGGCGGGGACGGCCAGGGCGGGGTGGCCGGGATCCACCGTACCTTCGCGCAGCGCCATCTCGCGCCAGCGGGTGGTCAGCAGCTGTGCGATGCGGGGGGCGTCCACAGGCCGCGACAGAAGCACCAGCTTGGGCGCGCACCCGCACCCGCCCTTGCCGCAGCAGGCGTCTCGCTGCAGCAGCACCGGGATGTCGGCGGCCAGGCAGGTCTCGCGGATCTCTTTGATCTCGGTCAGCGGCGCTTGCAGGCATGGCACCAGATCGGCCTCGGCCAGCGCTTCTTCGGCTTCGTCATCGTTCATGGGCGTTCTCTTCTTTCGTTCCTGATTCTCGCTGCGCAGGCCGTCCCACGCTGGCTGGCCAGCTGTTCGTTCTTACCTCGGTTTCCAAGCTCGTCACCGGGACAAGGATTTGTCTACCGCCCCGGGTAGGCCGCGTCACGGACAACGTCGTGCTCGTCGCTTGGTGGCCGCGACCCGGCCCAGGCCCACGGACGATTTTGTGCGACAACGGCCCGGGCGCCTCCGTCATAGCGTTGGGCGTCTGCGCTCAGCCACCGCAGGATCAAGAGATCGCTGGCCAGGCCGCCTCAATGAAACAGGAGGACAATCGCATGACAGTTCGTTCGGCATCATGTCTGCTGGCATTCAGCCTGGTCAGCGTCTATGCGACTGCCGGTCGCGCTCAATATACCAGCGTGCGAAAACACCTGACGTTGGACCCAAGCAAGTCCGGCCCGAAGAGGGGGGCAGGGCTCAACGACCTCCTGCGTATCGTGCCCATCTATTGGAATAACACCAACACCAGTTGCGGAGGCAACGACAGTCCCACGGTTACGGAGGCACAGCTTCAAAATTTCTACGCAGCCGTCTCTCTCAGCCGTTCGTACTACGGATGGATCAAAGCACAGTACCATACGCCCGCCGTTCTGGATTCAGTGCCCGGGGTTCCCCTCAAGAGCAGTACCTGCGATTTCAGCACCGGTAACATCAACAACATCCTCGCCGCGTCTATCCGGAACGGCACCCTCCCGAAGGATTCGACAGGAGGCATCTCCGGGGTCGTTTATGCCATCCACTTCGGCCCCAGGACCTCGGTGCAGGTGGCGGGCGGAACAAGCTTTCTCTGTGCGACGGGCGGCACCGCTTGCGCGTTCAACACGACGATGGTCATGGACAACCGGGTGGTGAGCTGGTACGCGATTCCGGATCCGTCCTCCGGCCTGTGCAACACGAATTGCACGTTCGGTTCGACGCCGCTGGACAGCTTGACCATGATGGAATCCCACGAGCTGATCGAGGCGCTGACGGACCCGGCCGGGAGCGGCTGGGAAAACCGCACCCAGTCTTGCAATTGTTCTGGTTCGCCGTCGATCTGTCAGCCGTGCAATGGGCCGAACTCCACCCTCAATCAGATCGGCGACCTCTGCGTCGGTCCTGGCATTCTCCCGGTCACCATCGACGACGGCGGGGCTGGTCACACCACGGTCGTCCAGCAGATGTGGTCAAACGTGTCGAACCAGTGCCGAGGCGCCACGGTCGGCGCTGCTGGCGCGACTCTGTCAGCCTTCAGCGGTCCCAACTCCGGGACCAGCGTGGTGCTGTCGGGATTGAACAGCGGCGACATAAGAACTGCCGTCCCGAATACAGATACGGCCGTCGGACCATTTGGCTCATTCACGGTGCCATTCCCTTTTTCGACCGACGATTCCGGGCGGTGCCCGGATTGCTGGACCAGCTTCGCGCTAGAGTCCCCAACGTCTCGTTCCATACTGGCCGGCGATTTTGACGGTGATGGTTTTGGTGATCTCGCCATCACCGGCCCCAATGGGTGGCTGACCATCCCCATTGCCAGGTCGAGGGGGTTCTTTCCCTGGCGCGCGACCAACCAGGGCGTCATCGCCAGCCCCGCCCCGCCCGGGCTGGGTCAGGGCTTTGGTTTTCCGATCGTCGCCGGCCAGTTCCATCTCCAACCCGTGGCGGGGGACTTCAACGGTGACGGGCTAACGGACATCGCCATGGTGGGTGGCCCTGGGTGGCAATCCATCCCGGTGGCATTTTCCACCGGTGATGGTCAGGGCCACTGGTGGTCCACGAACAACCCCGACAACGGGTTCAACGATCTGGTGCGACAGGCCGGCAACGCTGCGCCCATTTTCCTGGCGGCGGACTTCAACGGAGACGGTCTGTCGGATCTGGCGTTGGTCGGGATCAACAGGACGCCATTTATCGCGGTCGCCCTTTCAAAAGGCGACGGCACGTTCAGCGCTCCAAGCGCGATCCCGACCACCTACGACGGAGGCGGCCCGGTGACCGACTTCAGCTTCTGGTCGGCGTTGCCCGGCGTCAAAGCCGTCGCCGGCGACTTCAACGGAGATGGTCTGGGGGATATCGCCTTGACGGGTGGCCCGGGGTGGCAATCAATACCACTGGCGCTCGGGACCAACGGAAGCCTCCACAGCATTCCGACCTCCCCGGCCAGACTGACCTCCTTCACCATCGTCAATCAGACGGACAACGCCAGCGGCCTGTTCAACTCGTTCTCGAGTCAGATCGGGACGCAACAGCTTGTTGCCGGCGATTTTGACGCCAACGGGACCACGGACCTCGCGCTCACTGGCGGTCTAGGTTGGTCCTCGATCCCGGTCGCGTTCACAGGGATCCTTCCAACCGGCTTTTTCATCGTCAGGAACATCACGGACAGCTCTCTGCAATCCTTCTCGGAGAGTGCCGCCCAGAGCGGCTCGGTCGCGCAAGCGAATTCACGATTCGTCGTGCACGGGTTCTGACCGGCGAGGCGCCAGGGTCGCCAGGCCTTCACAACGCGTTCCAGAGGGTGCGGCGGATCCTCGACAGGAATCCGCCGCGCCTGGGCAGCCCGCTGTCAAGTTGGTGGGCGTCTGAAAGGAGCCTTCGTATGTCCTCTACCGATCTTCGTGACCATTCGCTGTTCTCGACGGCAAAGCCGTGGCGGTTCCTGTTCCTTTGCGCGACCGGGTCGCTGGTCCTCGGGTGTGGACAGTCGGAGGCCGACGACACCCTCGGTGTGGTCGGCGCTGTCGCATTGCCGGCTCACCGCGCCGACTTTGATCACGACGGGACCGAAGACCTCGTGGTGCACGGGGACCGGTTCGGCGACACCGAACTCTGGCATGTCCAGCCTGGCAGCCCCGGTAACCAACTGGTGAACGCGGTCGAGCTGTTCTCGTCTCAGCTCGACCTGCCGGCGTCGTCGGGCTGGAAAGGCGTTGGCATTTCCGATTTCGACCTCGACGGAAATCCCGACATCCTTTGGCACAACGGCACAACCGGAGAAACGCAGCTCTGGTTCATGGACCACGCCAACCGCCTTGGGTTCAGGATGCTGACGAACCCGGATTTCAGCAACGAGGTCAGTCGTCCCGACTCTTCGGGCTGGCAGATAGCCGGTACGGGCGACTTCAACAACGACGGGATACCCGACATCCTTTGGCACAACGGGGTCACCGGCGAGACCGACATATGGCACATGACCATCCACAAGAGGCCCTTGCTCTTCCAACGGATCGATGCCGGTGCCGTTCAGCCAAGCTGGAGCGTGCCCGACAGTTCTGGTTGGCGAGTCGCCGGGATCAACGACTTCAATCACGACGGAAAGTTAGACATCGTCTGGAATCACCTGGCGACCGGCCAGCTGGCATTCTGGTTTTTGAACGACGCCACCTTTGTCGACTCAGCGGTGTCGGGCGATACATTGCCCGGCGGGGGACGCAGCGAGGTGCTGGCGGTGGATGATCAAAATCACGATGGGAATCCGGACATTCTGTGGCGCGACGTTCAAGAAGGCTGGGTCCAAGGATGGTTGATGAACGGCGTTCAGCGGGCGTCCGACTTCATTATCTTTATCGGTGGCCAAGGTCCCTTCGACCAGGTCAATTTGGACGCCAGTACCCATGTCTTGAATCGATGACAGAACACAGGGGCGACGACCGGTGGCGCGTGCGGCCGCCGGGCGCGCCCGAGACGATGGTACGAAGAGGTGCGGCGGCTGCCGATGCAGGCTGGGTCCCAGAGCTTCAACGCCCGAGAGGCCGGCGGGTCAATCAAGCGACGTTTCGGGGATGTGCGAAGGTGAGTGACGGCGCCGCGCGAAGTGACCGGCGCCGTTACACGTGCTTTCGTTGTGCGGGCTTCGCTATGCGTGCTTCGCTATGCGTGCTTCGCGGAGCGGCTGTTCTGTCCCACAGGGGATTTCGCGTCGGCGCGCGCCTCGCCCGTCGACGAGATGTCGCTCACCTTGGCGCGCTCCAAGATTTCCTTGGCCTTCTTCGTCCACTCGGAGTTGTCCGAGTGCACGGAGAGCAAGATGCCGCCGCTCTTGACCATGCCTTCGTAGCGCTTCGCTTCATACTCGGGGATGCCCATGCCGATCAGCGCTCCCGTGAGGCCTCCCACGGTGCCGCCGACGCCGGCGCCGGCGAGCGCTGCCATGATCGGACCCGCCGCGATGAATGGCCCGAGGCCGGGGATGGCCAGCGCGCCGATGCCGGCGAGCCAGCCCAAGGTCCCGCCGAGCACGACGCCGGTCCCGGCGCCCGCGGCCGCGCCCTCAGGCGCCTTGGTGTTCTTCTCGTGGGAGAAGTCTCGCGTCCCCTCCTTGTCGGGAAACAGGACCGAGATGTCGTCATTGCGGTAACCGGCCATCTTGAGCGCGTCGGCGACTTCCTCGAGCTGGGACGTGCTGCGACAAATTCCAAACACTGCGGTGTTCTTTCCAGCCATGTTGATACCCTCCTGTTCGCGTTTCAGGTCGCGCTCCGGCGAGAGCGGCCTCAAGGGGCGATCTGGACCTCGTTGGTCACTCTTCCTCCGCGCCCCACGACTTCGACGGCTTTCTTCTCGAGCGTGGCCTTCTCGGCGCTGGACGCGACCGGGCCCTTCAACGTCACGTGGCCATTCTCGACGATGATCTTGACGTTGTGCGCGTTCGTCGAGAGCGTCTTGTCCGCCACCACGGCTCGACGAATTTCGGCCGAGAGCTCGATGTCCGATTTGTCATTCTTCTGTTGATCGGCTGTCTTCTCGGCGCTGCCACCATGATCCTCGCGATCGCGCTTGTTCGTGGCGGTGTTGTCCGCGGCGGGCACATCAACGCGCGAGGGTTCGCCCTTCGCTTCTTCGCTCTTCGTCTCCGCGTGCTTCGTCGGGTGTCGTGCGCTCTTGGTGGTCTTCTTGGCGCGGGACTCCTGCGTCTGCGCGGTATCGTCCGCGGCTGTGGCGAACCTGGGGGTGCCGACGAGCAGGAAACCAGACGTGATGATCGAGACGAACGCAGCCCGGGAAAGCCCCGGAATTCGGGACAGGTTGAATCGACGCAAGATGCGCCTCCTTTCGAGTGCCGGCGAGATGTCGCTCAGGTCCGCGCGTGCTGACGCGTGGAACGCTTGGTATGCGTCAAGGTGGGTCCGGATCGCGGCCCTGACAAGAGCGCCTCAACCGTGCCGGGGCTCGTTTCTATCGCAGCAGGGCCGAGCGGGAAGCGCGCTGTCACTGCTGCCCTGGAGTCAGACCGGGTGGCCTCAGTGTGCCCGGACGTCAGCAGCGTGCTCGGGCTTTGCGGAGTTGTCCCGAAGTGCAGTCAACGCTACCCCGGTGATCGCCGCCACAATCGTTAGCATGATCGTTACAACCACTTTGTTCCGAACGATTGGCCTGATTGTGGGGTCC
>DATLVT010000678.1:0-4241 GCA_035577105.1 Polyangia bacterium | reverse complement strand
CACTTTCGTCCGTCTTCTTCTGGACGGATCGGCCCCATGGTCTAGCGGTTAGGACGTCGCCCTCTCACGGCGAAATCTCGGGTTCAAGTCCCGATGGGGTCACAATTTTTTGCCAGCGATTGCGCCCCTTTCGATGGTTGGCAGCAAGGCTGGCAGCAAGGGACCGAAAATCTCCCTCGAGGACGAGGCCCTCGCGAAGGCCGATCTTGAGCTTCGCCACCTCGACGCAGAGGTCTTCCCAAGGGAACGAGGTGTACATGCTGGTCACGTCGCCGCGAGGCCGGTGAGTCAGCCGAGCTACCAGACCCTTTCGAACTGGTTGGAACGGTACGAGGTCGCGGGCAGGTGAAACATGGTCGAAAATCTGTTTAGGTCTCCGGATGGGGTCGCTGCCAATACGATTCTCGATCACGAACGCCATCACGGCGGGGCTGACGGCGATCGAGCGGGCGCGCGGGTTCTTGGAGGCGGCGACGCTCTCCGACGATTGGATCTCCCGCATGAGCCAGCGGGCCTTACTGCTGGAGGCGCACCACACGACGCACATCGAGGGGACGCACCTCACCATTGAGCAGGCGGAGCGACTGTGGGCGGGGGGCAAGGTCAAAGAGGCGGCAGCCGACGACGTGCGCGAGTTGCTCAACTACCGGGACGCTTTCAACCTGGTGTCGGAGTATCTGTCGAGCGGAGAGCCGATCACCTAGAGTCTGATCCGCGAAATTCACCGGCGGTTGGTGGTAGGCGTGCGTGGCGGTGAGGGCGGGCCGGGGACATACCGGACGGTTCAGAACTTCGTGGCCAGCAGCAAGACGCGCGCGATCATCTACAAGCCGCCACCGCCGTCGGATGTGCCCGCGTTGATGCGAGAGCTCGTCGACTGGCTGCGCGCCGAGACGGCGGTCCACCCGGTGCTGATCGCGGGGATTGCGCAGTTTCAACTGGTCCACGTTCATCCGTTCCTCGACGGCAACGGCCGGACGTCGCGCTTGCTCTCGACGCTGTGCCTCTACCGGGCCGGTTACGATTTCAAACGCCTCTTCACGTTGAGCGAGTTCTATGACCGCGACAGGGCGCGGTTCTACCGGGCCCTGCAAGAGGTCCGGGAGCGCGACCTGGACCTGACAGGCTGGTTGGAGTACTTCGTCGACGGGCTGGCGACCCAGCTTGCGGAGGTGAAGACGCTGGGCGAGGTGGCCATCCGGCGCGACGTGCTGGTGCGCGCGCATCGCCTGAACGCGAGGCAAGGGCTGGCGGTGGAGCATCTGCTGAAGGCGGGGAGCCTGGACATCCGGACGTTCGAAAAGCTTTGCGCGGGCTTCTCGCCGCCTGTCAGCCGGAGGACGCTGCAGCGAGATCTAGCGGCCCTGGAGACCAAAGGCATGCTCCGTCACGAGGGGGAGACCACGAACCTGGTCTATCTGCCGACGGGCAGGTGGTAGGCCCACTATGGCTCTGATCGACACGAACATGCCTGGGCTTGCACCTCAGCCCGTGCCTTGTGACAATCTTGCGCCACCTCTTGTGACACGCTTACGCCAGCGCGGGCGACATGTTGGGGCGACAGGCGGGCGGCTTGTGACGACGTGTCGGGCGATGACTGGAACTTTCAGCTTCCGGCCAGCCGTCGACACATCTCCGCGGATCGGCGAGTAGGGGTGGGCTTAGAGGCCTTCTAGAGTGTCTCGGACGGCCTCGCTTGCAGCGACGCCTGACCACGAGGCGACCGCCTTGGGAAGCTGGTCGATCGAGGGTGGGGCTTGAGTGGGCTGCCCGGCCGTCTTTTCGTCCCCGTCCGTTCGACAGGCAGCGATGACACCCGCACCTCGTCGCCGGCTGGCGCTAATGGCGCTAGCCCTGGTAGCTGCATGTTCATCCGTCCCCACTACGTTGCCCGGCGCCACCGCCGGCGCGCCGCCCACTCCCGGCGCTGGCCCGGAGGCAGCACCTCCGCCGCCGCGCCCCGTTGCGCTGTCCGCCGATGAAGTGACCAACCGGCTCTCTCGTTTTCTGTGGGGCCAGGACGCCGACGACGATCTGCGCCGCGCGGTCGAGGCGGCCGCCCCCGCCACCAGCGCCAACGTGGAGGCGCTGGCCCGAGCGATGCTGGCCGACGATCGCGCGCGCGCCGGCGTCGGGGCGTTCTATGCGTGGTGGCTGGGGACCGGTGACATCGTCGTCGGCAGGAAAGACCCGGCGCTGTTTCCCGAGGATGGCCCCGCCTTGCGGCAAGCCATGGCCGACGAGCCGCGCGCCTTCGGCAGCTATGTCACCTTGGACGGCGACCACAGCTACCGGACGCTGATGACCGCGCCATTCAGCTTTATCAACGAGCCGCTGGCCCGCGTGTACCAGGTCGCCCGCGTCATGGGCGCGACGCTGCAGAAGACCGCGCTGGATCCGCAGCAGCGGGCCGGCAGCTGACGCAGCCTGGATGGCTGGCCCTGCAGAGTAGCGACGTCAGCCCCGAAGCGTCGTCGCGGGGGTATTTCATCCTGCGCAAGATGTTGTGCATGCTGGCGCCAGCGCCGCCCGTCGGGGAGAGGAGAGGCGATCCGCCCGCCAACACCACCAACCGCGCGTGGATCGTCGCCGGTACCCAGGCGCCGGTCTGCCAGGCCTGCCACAATATCTTCGATTCCATCGGCTTTGGCCTCGGCTACTTCGACGCCCTGGGGCGTTTCTCGACCACCGAGCACGGGCTGCCGGTCGATCCCTCCGGCACGCTGCTGGGAATGCCGTTCGTCGACCACCTGGGCCTGGCCGCCCTGCTGGCCAACACCCGAAAGGCGCAAGACTGCTTCGCCCAGCAGTGGTTGACGTACGCCGTCGGCCGGAACTTGGGCGACGCCGACGGGCCATCGTTGGCCGCGGTGCAGGCTCGCTTTGCCGCCACGTCGCAGGACATTCCATCGCTGATCGCCGCCGTGGCCGGCAGCGCCGCCTTCCTGGCCCCCTGAAACAAGCGCTCAAGTGTAGGGCGCCTCGTTGACCCCATTTCAGCGGCTGCACTTGACTGGGTTCGACGGAGCAATTGGGACGGGAGTTACTCGAACCCGCTTGCCACCCAGCCGGAACACCGCATCCAGAGCCGCTCCTTCCGAAGAGCCTCGGCGCGGCGGCCAACGAGATTCCTCGGACGAGTAGCTTGAGTGAACCGCGGCTGATCGTCGGGCGAAATCGTACTCCACGATCGCCCCACACCCCGACTGTTTCGAATTCAGGCTACGAACCGCAGCCCGCTTGGGTGCAAAGCAGCTCGACGTCATCCAGCCAAAAGCCGCTTGGATGGTCGTCGAGTGTCAGGAAGTGCAGCACGCTGACCCCAGGGAAGTTACCCTCTTGGGTCGCTTGCGGTATCCCTGGTCCCTCGGGCTGAAGAGTGTCGAACCGCACCGTGACCTGCGCCCACTCCGGCCCGGCGGATAGCCGCGCCACCAACCAGGGCCGGCCGGCGGCCAGGGCCGCATCATGCGTTTCGGGCACGCCCGGCGTCACCGCCACGGCCAGTTCAGCGACGGCGGGGCTGTCGAACCGCACCCAGAACCGGAGACCGGCAAAGAACGTCGTCCAGTCGAAATGCTCGTGCGTGAACACGTCGACACCCATTGCCATCGGCGCCGGCACCACATGCATCGCCTGCCGGCTGGATGCCCGGGACGGCTCCGGCGCAGGGAAGGTCAAGGAAGCCCCCGGCGAAGAGTTCAGCATCCACTGGCCCCGGAGTTTGCCTCCACCTTCGAAATCATCCATCAAGATGGCCGCGGCCGGGCCCGAGTCTTCGACACCCGCGCCGGCGGTGTCCGGCATCATGGCCAATCGCCCATCCGTGTCGTCGCCGCCGGCGTCGGCGGTGCCCGGCATCATCGCCACCCGTTGCGGAGCGCAGGCGGAGACGGCAAGCACGGCAAGACTGATGGTGTGACGTCGCCTCATAGCAACGGTCGAATGGCGAAGCCTTGTTTGACGCTGATGCGAGGCCCCGTATCACGGTCTCACGGCAACAGGGCAGGAGTTGCCCAACGGATTGGGCAGGTCCGCCTGCCCCGTATGTACAAGCGGGCAGCCGAGCCAGTAAAAATCATGCCCGCTCGCCCCCAGGCGAACTATCCTGCCTGGTCGAAGGTCTTGTGACGTCTGCTCCAAAGATGCGTAAGGGCGCGCCTGTTTGTTGGTCCTTGGTCCTGGGTGCATTGCTTGCCGCAGCGATCTTCTTTCCTGCCTGCGCCGACAGCGGCGGCCCG
>DATLVT010000677.1:0-6715 GCA_035577105.1 Polyangia bacterium | reverse complement strand
TTCATCACCGCCGATCACGGCAACTGCGAGCAGATGGTCGACCCGGTGACCGGTCAGCCGCACACGGCGCACACCACCAACCCGGTGCCGTTCCTGGCCATCGGCGCTGATCTGCGCGGGCGCAAGTTCCGTGAGGGTGGGCGCCTGGCCGATGTGGCGCCGACCATCCTGGAGTACCTGAAGCTGCCCCAGCCCCCCGAGATGGACGCCGTCAGCCTCTTCGAGAGGTCGCCCGGGTGAGCATTGGACGCCGCCTCATCGATCTGGCGCGCGCCGAGCTGAACTCGCTGCTGGAGCGAGCGGCGCGCAGCGAGGACGACCACGACCATTACGGGTTCGGGTCGACGGACGTCCTCAGCGACGAGGAGCTGGAAGCGGAGCTAGAGCGCCGCAAGCGCGCCCGCGAAGAGGTCGAGCAGGCAACACACGGAACGCGGCCGGGGGCTCGCCCATCGTCAGCCGCATCGTCGTCGGGACGCGCCGGGGGCCGCCCCGCCCCGCGCCGGGCCAGCGACGACGCCGCCGTCCGCCAGGCCTATGCGGCGCTGGAGGTGCCGCCCGGTTCTGACTTCGAGACGGTGCGCAAGGCGTACCGGATGCTGATGCGCAAGTACCATCCCGATCTGCACAACGACCGCCCGGAAAACCAGAAGGCGGCGAACGAGCTGACCCAGCGGCTGACCGATTCGTACAAGCTGCTGGAGAAGAAGCTGCGCCGGTAAGGCGCGGGGCTTACGCCCATGACCACCGTCGCCGCCCCGCCGTCGTCGCCGTCCTCCGACGATCCGCCCACCGTGATCGCGCCGCTGGCGGCGCTGCTGGGCAGCGGCGCGGCGGGCGCGGGCGCGCCGCTTGGCCCCGACGAGATCCTCAGCCGCTTCGTCACCTTCGCCACCGGCAACGGGTTGGCCCTTTACCCGGCGCAGGAAGAGGCGCTGCTGGAGCTGGTCTCCGGCAAGCACATCATCCTCAACACGCCCACCGGTTCGGGCAAGTCGCTGGTGGCGACGGCCATGCACTTCAAGGCCATGGCCGAGGGGAAAATCTCCTATTACACCTGTCCCATCAAGGCGCTGGTCAGCGAAAAATTCTTCGCCCTGTGCCAGCTGTTCGGCGCCGACAACGTCGGCATGCTGACCGGCGACGCCAGCATCAATCGAACGGCGCCGGTGATGTGCTGCACGGCCGAGATCCTGGCCAACATGGCCCTTCGCGATCCGGAGGCGCGCGTCGATTACGTGATCATGGACGAGTTTCATTACTACTCGGACCGCGATCGGGGCGTGGCCTGGCAGATCCCGCTGCTGGCCCTGCACGACGCCACGTTCCTGCTGATGTCGGCCACCCTGGGCGACACGCGCATCGTCGAACAGAGCCTGAAGGCCACCACCGGGCGTGAGATAGCCGTGGTGCGAAGTCGCGACCGGCCGGTGCCGCTGGACTTTGCCTATCAAGAGACGCCGCTGCACGAGACCATCGCCGAGCTGGTGGCGGCGCGGCGCTACCCCATCTACCTGGTGAACTTCACCCAGCGGGCCTGCGCCGATGAAGCGCAGAACCTGCTCAGCGTGGATATCTGCAGCAAGGACGAAAAAGAGGCCATCCGGCGCGCGTTGACCGACGTCTCGTTCGACACACCGTACGGAAAAGATTTTCAGCGCTTCATCCGGCACGGCATTGGCCTGCACCACGCCGGCCTTCTGCCCAAGTACCGCCTGCTGGTGGAGAAGCTGGCCCAGGCCGGCCTCCTGAAGGTGGTCAGCGGCACCGACACGCTGGGCATGGGGATCAACATCCCCCTGCGCACGGTGCTGTTCACCCAGCTCTGCAAGTTCGACGGGGAGAAGACCGGGATCCTCAGCGTTCGTGACTTCCAGCAGATCGCCGGGCGCGCCGGGCGCAAGGGCTTCGACGATCGCGGCACCGTGGCGGCCCAGGCGCCCGCCCACACCATCGAGAACAAGCGCCTGGCCACCAAGAAGGCGGGCGGGAAGAAGGTGGTGATGCACAAACCCCCGACCAAGGGGTACGTGCACTGGGACAAGGGGACCTTCGATCGGCTGATGGTCGGCATGCCGGAGGCGCTGGAGTCGCGCTTTACCGTCACGCACGGGATGCTGATCAATTGCCTGCAGTGCAAGACCACTGCGCGTGGCGGCGGCTATCGGCGGCTCATCAAGTTCATCGCGGCGTCCCACAGCAGCGATCGGGCCAAGCGCGAACAGCGCCGGCACGCCGCGGTTTGCTTTCGGGCCCTGCGCCGGGCCGGCATCGTGGCCGTGGTCCCCTACGAGGCGGTGCAGGGTCGCGCCGTCGAGGTCAGCGGTGAACTGCAGCGCGATTTCTCCATGAACCAGACGCTGTCGCTGTACCTGCTGGAGGTGTTGCAAGCGCTGGACCCGGCGACGCCGACGTACGCGCTGGACGTGCTGACGCTGGTGGAGGCGATCCTGGAGAACCCGGACGTGGTGCTGCGCCAGCAGCTGGACAAGCTGAAGACCGAGCGCATGGACGAGATGAAGGCGCAGGGGATCGAATACGAGCAGCGCATCGCCGAGCTGGAAGAGATGGAGTGGCCCAAGCCAAACCGCGACTTCATCTACACCACGTTCAACGCCTTCGCCGAAAAACATCCCTGGGTGGGCGAGACCAACGTCCGCCCCAAGTCGGTGGCGCGCGAGATGTACGAGACGTTCGCCAGCTTCGCCGAGTACGTGCGCGACTACGGCTTGCAGCGCAGCGAGGGCGTGCTGCTGCGCTATCTGTCGGACGTCTACAAGACGCTGACGCAGACCGTGCCGGCGGCGGCGCGCACCGACGAGGTGCTGGACGTCATCGCTCACTTTCGGCAGATGCTGCAGTCCATCGATTCCAGCCTGCTGGACGAGTGGGAGCAGATGAAGGATCCCTCGGGCCGTCGCGTGCTGGTGGTGCACGAATCGCCCGTCGTCGACCGGCCGCGCGATCTGGCCGCCGATCCCAAGGCGCTGGCGGTGCGCGTGCGGGCCGAGCTGCACGCGCTCTTGAAGGCGCTGTCGACGCGCGATTACGCCCAGGCGCTGACCCTGCTGGCGCCGGCCGGGCCCGACGACGGCGAGCCGTGGAGCGAGGAGCGCCTGGCCGCGGCGCTGGCCCCGTACTGGGCGGTCCACGCCACCATGGTGACCACGCCGGCGGCGCGCCGCCCCCACAACACGGTCATCCAGCCGCTGGGCGAGCGACGCTGGCGCGCCCAGCAACGGATCATCGATCCCGCCGGCGACGAGGACTGGGCCATCGAGTGCATCGTCGATCTGAATGACAGCGATGACAGCGACGAGAGCGCCGACAGCGCCGCCGCCGAGACGGAGACCAGCGCGCCACCGAAGCGATCACTGCTGGCGCTGCAGCGGATCGGAATTTGATCCAGAACCAGGGGTGAGATGGCCACCCCGCCCCAGCCTCGCCCGCCCCTGCGCCAGCGCCTGCGCGAAACCTGGCGCCTGCTGCCGCACGTGCGGCGAACGTTCCGCATCCTCTGGCAGACCAACCGTCTGCTTGCCGTCGCCGTCGCCACCCTGACCGTGGCGGGCGGTATCCTGCCGGCGGCGCTGGCCTGGATCGGCAAGCTGATCGTCGACGCCGTGGTGACCGCGGCCCGCAGCGGCGGCCCGCACGATGCGGCGCCGGCCGTGCGGCTGGTGCTGCTGGAGCTGGCGCTGATGGTGGTCTCGACGGTGCTGACCCGTCTGAGCGCGCTGGTGCGCGAGCTTCTGCGCGCGCAGCTGGGCAATCGAATCAACGTCGACATCCTCGAAAAAGCGCTGACGCTGGAGCTGCGCCACTTCGAGGACGCGGCCTTCTACGACAAGATGCAACGGGCCCGGCGCGAGGCGTCCTCGCGCCCCCTGTCGATGGTGCTGGGCCTCCTGGGCATCGCCCAGAGCGCCATCTCGCTCTGCAGCTATGCGTTCCTGCTGGCGCGTCTGTCGCCGGGCTCGGTGGTGGTGCTGGCCCTGGCCAGCATTCCCGCGTTCATCAGCGAGGCGCGCCTCTCGAACGAAAGCTTCCGCCTTTACAGCTGGCGCGCGCCGGAAGCGCGGCGCCTCAATTATCTCGAATGGGTGCTGACCCGCGACAACCACGTCAAGGAGGTCAAGCTGTTCGCCCTGGGACCGCTGGTCCTCGGCCGCTACCGCGCCCTGTTCGACAAGTTCTATCGCGAGGACCGCGCCCTGGCGGTCAAGCGCTTCGCGTACGGCCTGGCCTTGACGCTGGTCAGCCTGGCCGCGTTCTACGCCTGTTACGCCTGGGCGGCCGGCCGCGCCGCGCTGGCCGCCATCTCGCTGGGCGATCTCACCTTGTACGTGATGGTCTTTCGCCAGGGACAGGGCGCCTTTCAGTCGCTGCTGGGCGCCCTGGGTGGCCTTTACGAGGACGCGCTGTTCATGTCCAACCTGTTCGCCTACCTGGATCTCCCGGGCGATCAGGTCGCCGTCGCCAGCGACGGCCGGGCAGCGCCGTCGCTGGCGTCTGCGCCATCGCTGGCGCCCGCCGCGCAGCCGCAGGCCATCGAATTCCGCAACGTCTCGTTTCGCTATCCGGGCAAGGAGGCCTGGGCCTTGCGCAACGTGGATCTGACCATCGCCCCCGGCGAGGTGGTGGCGCTGTGCGGGGACAACGGCGCCGGGAAATCGACGCTGATCCACCTCTTGATGCGCCTTTACGACCCCACCGAAGGCGACATCCTCTACGGCGGCGTCAACCTGCGCGACATGGATCCGGCTGCCCTGCGCCGCCGCATCGGCGCCGTCTTTCAAGATTTCGTGCGGTATCAATTCAGCGCCGCCGAAAACATCGGCCTGGGCTGGGTGCCTGCCCTGGACGATCGCCCCCGCATCGAGGGCGCCGCCCGCGCCGGCGGCGCCGATGCCGTCATCGCCGCCCTCCCCCAGCAACTGGACACCATGCTGGGCGGATATTTCGAAGCCGGCCACGAGCTGTCGGTGGGCCAGTGGCAAAAGGTGGCCACCTCGCGCGCCTTCATGCGCGACGCCGAGGTCTTGATCCTCGACGAGCCCACCGCGTCCCTGGACGCCGAAGCCGAGCACGAGATGTGGAAGCGTTTCGCCGCCCTGGCCCGCGGCCGCACCGCCATCTTGATCAGCCACCGCATGGCCACCGTCCGCCTGGCCGCCCGCATCGTGGTCATGAAGAATGGCCGTATCGAAGAGATGGGCAGCCACGCCGAGCTGGTGGCCCGCAACGGCCGCTACGCGCACCTCTTTCGTTTGCAGGCGGCCGGCTACGCCGACTAGCGATCAGCCCCCAGCCATCACCGATCGGTGACGATGCGCGAACCGTCGTGCAGATCGGCGGGCGCTTCGATGACGACGGCATCGCCCACGTCCAGGCCTTGCGCCACCAGAACCTCGTCGCCCACCGCATCCGCCAGCGTCACGGCCCGCGCCTCGGCGATGCCGCCAGCGGTGGCGACGAAGACGCGATCGGTGTCGTTGCTGCGCGCCACCGCGTGACGCGGAACGGGGAAGACGCCGTCAAAACGCGCGCGCGCCAGCCGCAGCGGCTGTCCCACCGTGACGGGCGCGCCCAGCGGCAGCTCGACCACCACCTGACCGGCGCCGGCGCCTTCGGGGCGGGCCTGGCAGTCCAGGTAACGGGCCGACCCGGCCGCTTGCGGCGGCCCCGAATCGGCGGCGCTGGATGCCTCGCCCTTGCGGGCGGTGTCGATCGACGCCGTGGGGGCCTGCCCCACCACTTCGACGCGGCAAAAGGCCAGCGTCCCGGCCGCCGGCCAGTCCGCCTCGGTCAGCATGAACTCGCCGCGCAGTCGGCCCGGGTTGATCTTCAGCGCCGCCATGTGCGGTTGCACGGTGTCTCCCGGCTTGACCAGGACCTCGATGATCTGGCCGGCCTCGACGGGGCGAATCACCCGCGGGGCCAGCAGCGCCTCCGCGTCGGCCAGCAGGCCGCTCTTGATGCCGATCTTGATCTCCGCCTGGCGCAGCTCGGGCGCGTTGTTGACGGCGCGCATGCTATCGCGCATCTGCTCGTAAAACAGCAGCCGCGCGCGGTGGCGGCTGACATCGGTTTCCACCAGCGCCGCGCCCTGCAGGCGCGCGATGATCTCGCCGGCCGCGTACGTCGAGCCCGCGGGCAGGATGTCGGTGACGCGCCCGCCCCCCTCGAAAGCCAGCGTGCGCGATTCACCGCCCGTCACCCGACCGGTGCTGTCGAACCATCGGTAGACCGCCGTCGGTTTGGGAGACAGCACCCGCACGTGGCGAACCGCCGCGGCCGCCACGCTGTTCGTCCACAGGTAGTAAGCGATCCCGGCGGCCGCCAGCAAGATCAGCATGATCAGCGCCGCGATCTTCGGCCCGCGGCTGGAGCGGGACGGCGCGTCCAGGGGCGCGCGAAACTGAACCCGCGGAGAAGCCCCCACGTTGGTCGCCACGCTTTGATCAGCCGTGGACGCGGCCACGGCGCCCTGCTGGAAAGCTGACATCACCACCTCTTCGGGCGCCGGCGGCTGGCGGCGTTCGAAGGGCGTCGTCGCCTGAGGCATGGCGGGCTGCGCGACCGGAGCCGGAGTCATCATCATGGCCGGGTCGGGCGGCGACGAAGATCTCTTCGGGTAAGGCTCCGGCATGCGACCGGGCATCGGACCTTGGGGCGGAGGCGTCACGTCACTGACCGCCGCCGATCGGCGGGG
>DATLVT010000676.1:0-8853 GCA_035577105.1 Polyangia bacterium | reverse complement strand
CTGGGTCAGCGCCTGCACCGCCTGCGACTGCTCGGCGCTGGACCGTTCGATGTCGGCCACGCCGCGGTTGACCACGTCGATTCCCTCCAGGATCGCCCCCAGGGCCTTCTCGGCGTCAGCGGCCAGGCGCGCTCCCTCGTCCGCCACCTTCAGGCCGTCGTTGGAGGCGGTCACCGCCTCGCGTGCGGTGCTCTGCAGCCCGCGGACGATCTTGGCAATGTCGGCGCTGGCGGCGGCCGCGCGATCCGACAGGGCGCGGATCTCCTCGGCCACCACCGCAAACCCTCGGCCATGCTCGCCGGCGCGGGCGGCTTCGATGCTGGCGTTCAGCGACAGCAGGTTGGTTCGATCGGCGATGAGGTTGATGGTCTGTACGATGTCACCGATCTCCTCCGAGCGCTTGCCCATCTCCTTGATCACCGACGACGACTCCAGCATGGCCTGACGGATCCCGGTCATCCCCGCGATGGACCGGCCGACGACGGCGCCGCCGGCGCGGGTGGTCGCGCTCACGCTGTCGGCGGTCCGTCGCGTGCCGGAGACCAGCTCGACGATGCGTCGGGCCGCGCCTTCGGCCTGCGTGGACGTCGCCGCGCTGCTGGCCGCCAGCGTGTTGATCTGATCGGCAGAGCGCGCCGTGGCGTGCGCCGAACGGGTCAGCTGTTCGATGCTGGCCGCGTTCCCGTCGATCACCGTGGCGTTCTTCTCTGCGGTGGCCGCCACCTCCTCGACCGACGCCGCCAGCTCGGTCAGCGTGCTGGACGTGGTCATGGCGGCGCTCTCCAGGTCCTTGACCTGTTCGGCGATGCTGCGGGCTGACCGCGAGATCTGCTCGGCGGTCGCCGAGGTCTCCTCGACGGCGGTGGCCATCTCGGTCCCGTCCTTGGACACCCGTTCGACGCTGGCAGCGGTGGCCACGATGGTGTTGCTGATCTCGGCGATGCGGCCGCCCACCGTCTCGGTGTCGGCGGCCAGCCTGGCGACCCCCTTGGCCATGCTCCCGATGGTGGAGGTGACTTGTTCGGTCGCGGTGGCGCTGCTCTGGCCGCGTTCGGCCAGCTCCTTGATACTGACCGTGCTCTCGGTGATGGCCGCCAGCAGCTCCTCGCTGGACGCCGCCAGATCTTCGGCGTTGGCTGCCACGCCCTTGATCGATCGGGCCGCCTCTTCCAGCGTCGCCGCCGTCGATTCGGTCGAGGCGGCCAGCGCCTCGCCGTCTTTTCGGACGCCGCTGACCGAAGACGATACTTCGCGTAGACCGACGCTGACCGCCTCCTGGGCTTGCTGCAGCTCGCGCGCGGTCTCGGCGGCGTGGTTCTGCGACCGGGCCAGCGTCTGCACGTTATTGGCGCTCTCTTCGATGCCGGCGGCCAGTCCTTCCAGCAATGCTCGGATCTGCTCGCCCGCGGCGGCCTGTTCATTGCTGGCCGCCGTCAGGCGGGTGGCGGCGTCTTCAATGGACAGGGCCTGCGTGCTGAAATCGCGCAGCACTCGGGCGCTGTCGCCGGCGCTCGACCGGGCCTGATCCGCATCGTTGCTGCGATTGCCGTTGGTCGTATCGGTTCTCTTGTTGTCACGCGCCATGATCTTGCTCCTCGCCAATCACCCGTACGAAATCGATCAACATCAGCAGACGGTCGCCTCGTTGCGCCACCGCTTTTACCAGGTGGTCAGTCTGCTGGGTGACGACAGGCGGTGGTGGATGAAAATCCGCGGCGGGGATCTTTATGACCTCGCGCGCGCTGTCGACCAGCAGCCCCACCGTCCGCTCCCCTTGCTTCATCACCACCACCCGCGAATTGATGGTCGGCTCCACGGTGGGCAGCCCGAAGACCACCCGCATATCCAGGACCGGCACCACCCGGCCCCGAATCTGGACCAACCCCGCCACCTTTTCGGCCGCGCCCGGCACCCGGGTGGCGCCGGCGAAGGTCTCCATCTGCATGACGTCGGCGGCCGGCAGCACGTACTCGACGTCGGCGATCTTGCACAAGACGTGAAGGTCGCTCATGCCAGAGCTCCCGTTGACTCCGTCAGCAGCTTGCCACCCATGGCCGCCAGGTCCAGCACCAGCGTCGGTCGCCCGTCTCCCAGATCGGTGGTGCCGGAGATGCCATGGACCCGGACCAGGACGTCCTCGAGCGGCCGCACGACCACTTCCTGCTGGCCCAGCAGACGATCGACGGCAAAAGCAAAAGGCTCGCCGTTGCGTCGGACGATGATGGCCTTGCGTCGAGCTTCGTCGGCGGCCACCAGCCCCAGCAGCTCGTCGAGACGCAACACCGGGACGGCCTCCCCGCGCCGCTGGATCATGTCGGTGCCCCGGCTCACTCGCCGGCGCTCGGCCCCCCCGCGCGCCACCCGGCGTCGATCCGGGCCGCGCACCACGCGGGTCAGGTCGATCTCCTGGATCTCCTCGACCATGGCCACCGGCACCACGAAGGTCTCGCCGCCGCACACGAAAGAGAACGCGTCGACGATGGTGATGCTGAGGGGGATGCGCAGGACGAACGTCGTCCCCTTGCCCGCCGCGGTCTGCAGCGAGAGCTGTCCCCCCAGCTCTTCCACGGCGATACGCTTGACCACATCCATTCCCACGCCGCGGCCGCTGGTGGTGGTGACCTCGGACTTTGTCGACAGACCGGGCCGGGTCAACAGCTCCAGCAAGGCGTCAGCGGTGACCGGTACCGGCACGCCCGCCCGACGCGCCAGCGCCGGTCCGTTGACGCCGCGCCCGTCGTCGCTGACGGTCAACTCAAGCTGACTGTCGGAGCGTTCGTGGCAGGCGACGGTCAACAGGCCGCTTTCAGGTTTACCTGCGGCCAGTCGCTCGGCCGGGGGCTCGAGGGCGTGATCAACGGCGTTGCGCACCAGGTGAACAATCGCCGGGAAGATCCGTTCCGCCACCGACTTGTCCAGCTCGGCTTTTCCTGTGGCGATGGAGAGGCGAACCTCCTTGCCGGTGGCCTTGCTCAACCCGCGCACGATGAGCGGAATCCGCTCCAGCAGTTCGGCCACCGGCACCATGCGGGCGCGCATGATGGACGCCCGCAGATCGCGCAGCTGCCGGCCGTTCTCCGCGATCACCAGCGCCAGGGCGCGCACGTCGGTCCCCTGAGCGCGCATGGCCGCCAGCGTGCGGGTCAATCGAAACTGGGTCACCACCAGCGCCGCCAGCCGCTCCAGCGCCTCGTCGAGGCGACGGACCTCGACCCGCACCACGCCACGGCCATGCAGATCATCCGCCGGAGCCTCTTCCAGGTGGTGGTCGTCGCGCTCTGCTGGCGCCATCAGGGTAATCGCCGTCAAGGCGTCGGCGGCGGTGGCGCCCGCCTCGGCGATCGCGGCGTCGGACGCCTCGGTCAGCACGATCAGCACAAACACCAGCCCGCCCGGCGACTGTTCGCTGGTGGAGGTGGCCTGGGGGACGACCTTGACGATCTCGGCCAGCGCCGCGGTGCGCTCGCGAACAGAGGTGATGCTGACGCCCTGGGCGGCACGTTCGGGGGTTGGCACGAACCGCACCACCAGCGCGCGCCGTCCATTGGCCAATCCCTGGACAAGCTGGGCGCGTTCGGCGTCGGTCAACTTCGACCATAGCTCGGGCGGCAATGAAGTCTCGACGGAGGAACCTGGCCGCGCTCCTTCTTGCTGACGAAGCCCATTGAGCGCGTCGACCAGCTTGGTCGGCGCCTTCGGGACCGTCTGCCGCTTGCCCAGGGCCTGCACCCGGTGCTCGATGGCGCGCACGCCGTTCAGCAGCAACTCGACCGCGCCCGGCGGCAAGCGGCCGGCCGCCCGGTCTGCCTCGCGCAGGACCGATTCCATGGCGTGCGCCACGTCGACGATCGGTTCGACGCCGACCATGGCGGCCAGTCCCTTGATGGTATGCAACGATCGGAACAGCTCACGAACCTGGCGCGGGGTCGCCTGCCCCCGGGACGCCATCTCCTCGACAGACAGCAGGTTCGCGGTGGCCGACGTCAGGTGTTCCTCGGCTTCGGCGATGAATCCGGCGATAAAGTCAGAAGGATCGAATCCGTCACTCACGCGGGGGACCTGAGCTTCCGTTCGTCAGGGATTCGACCTCGCCCACCAGCATCTCCGGCGAGAACGGCTTGGTCATGAAGCGGGTGGCTCCCGCGGCCAGGGCGCGGGCGCGGGAACCCTCATCCCCACGCGTGGTTACCACCAGGATGGGCAGGTCGCGCAGCTTGTCCTGGCTGCGCACGAACTCGATGACTTCGTACCCGCCGATGTCCGGCATGTTCAGGTCCAGGACCACGACGTCGAAAGACTTCAACGACAGTCGCTCCAGCGCCTCGAGGCCACTGGCGGCCTGGGTGAACGTCATGCCGTCGAGTCCCCGCAGGCACGCGATCACCATCTCGCGCATCACTTTGCTGTCGTCGACGATCAGAGCTTCAGACATGCAAGATACTTGGGCTTGATGTGGGAAGGAAACAAGCGATGGATGGTAAGTTTCGAGACCTGCCCTGGCAAGGTAGCGAAATGACGGTTTTTCTCCGAACAATCTCCGGAATATCCTTTGACAGACCAACCTCCGTTACCTAGGTTCCCGAGGTGACCGGCACCGCCAATTCGCGCCCAGTGGTTTGGATCGTCGACGACAGTCCGCTGGATGCCGAACGCGCTCGCCAGGCCCTGGGTGACCGGTACGACGTGCGGGGCTTCGCCGACGGCTCGGCGATGCTGGAATACCTGGACAGCCACAAGGCGCCCGATGTGCTGGTGCTGGACTGGGTGATGCCCGGGGTGTCGGGGATAGAGGTCTGCCGCTTCCTGCGCACCGGCAGCTCGGCGCGCCCGCAGCTGGCCATTCTGCTGCTGACCATGCAGACCCGCACCGACGACATCGTCGAGGGCCTGGCCGCGGGCGCCAACGACTACCTGGTCAAGCCTTACGCCGACCCCGAGCTGCGTGCGCGCGTCGACGCCCTGGTGCGGTGGAATGGGCTGCTGGAGCGGGCGCAAAAAGCCGAGGCCAGCGTGCTGCAGCTCCTGGAGCACGCGCCCGACCCTTTGATCTGCGTCGACGACCAGCAGCGGGTGTCATACGTGAACGCCGAGGCGCAGCAGGTGCTGGGGCGAACGGCGGAGGACCTCTCCGCGAAGCCGATCGCCGAGGTCCTGCCCACGCTGGCCGCGGAACGGTTGACCGATGCGGCGCGGACCTCCCGCCCGCTCTCGGATATTCAGATCGGTGAGCGAATCTTCTCGCCCACCATCCGGGCGCTGCCCAGCTCGGGAGACGCCGCCCTCACCATCGGCCTGCGAGACGTGACGTCGCGCCGGTCGAAGGAGATTCGCCGACTGGACTTCTATTCGATGATCGCCCACGACCTGCGTTCGCCGCTGGGCGCCATGCTGATGCGCACCGACCTGATGTTGCGCGGTCAACGTGGCGTCCTGTCCGCGGAGGTGATCGCCGACCTGCGAAAAATGGACGGCAACATGCGCCGGCTGGTGGCGCTCATCAACGATTTTCTTGATTTCGCGCGCATGGAAGGCGCTGCGCACAAGATGGAGACCGTGCGCGTGGATCTGCTGGCGTTGATGACCGAGGTGGTGGACGAGTTCAAACCGCTGGTGGAGAACAACCGCCAGCAGATCCTGGTGAGCGCCGACCGGGACGGCAAGGCCGACAGCATCGTGGCCCTCGGTGAAAAAAGCCGCTTGCAGCAGGTGCTGGCCAACCTGGTGGCCAACGCCATCAAGTTCTCTCCCGCCGCGGGGCGCATCTCCCTGCTGGCACGGCGAATCGGTCCCTGGTGCGAGGTCGCCGTCGAGGACGACGGCCCCGGGATTCCTGCCGAGATCCTGCCGACGTTGTTCCAGCGTTACACCCGCGCTCCCACCAGCCGCTCGGATCCCAGCGGCACCGGCCTGGGCCTGCTCATTGTTCGAGAGATCGTCGAAGCGCACGGCGGCATCGTCGGGGTGGAGAGCGAACCCGGAAAAGGGAGTCGGTTCTGGATCCGGATCCCGGCCGCCGATCCGGTGTTGACGGAGGGCGGATTCTCCACCGCGGTGGCCGCGTCGTCCTGACCGTCTTTTCTGCGTGAGCCCCCCGCGAAATATTCTGGTCGTCGATGACGACGATGACGTTCGTCAGACCCTGATGGATCTGCTGCGCTTTGAAGGATTCTCCGTTGATTCGGTGGCGAACGGACAGGAAGCCATCGAATGGCTGCACGGGCATCAGTCGTCTCACTGGCTGATCATTTTGGACTTGATGATGCCTGTCATGAACGGGAAAGCGTTCTTGGCGGCGCGCGGCGCCGATCCTTTGCTGGCGCCCATGCCGGTCATCGTCCTCACCGCCGGCGGCGACTGTCGCGATCTGGTCCCGAGCGACCGCGTGGCGCGCTGTATGTCCAAGACGATCGCCCCCCCCGAGTTGATCGCGGCCATCGCGGCTTGTAACTGACCGGGTCCACAGCTCAGGGGGCGATGAGCACGACGCGATCGCGACACACCCGCCCGAGTTCGACGCCGCGTGGCGCTGGTTTGGCCCGGGCGGCGCGAAGATCGGCTGGCGGTGGGCGGCACAGCAGTTGCAAAATGTCCGGCGCATGGTGTTTCGGCTGGCCAGGATCGTCGCGCTCCTCATCGGGGTGACGTGGCTGTGGGCCTGCCGGTGCCCGCCGCCCGACGACGAGATATTCCTCCTGCACATGCCCGACGAGGCGACGCAGGCGCTCGTCGACCAGTGCCTGCAGGCACACCAGTGCTTGCCGCTGTGCCAGAAGGTCGCCGGGCCGAACGCCTCCATCATTCACTGCGAGATCCACCAGCAGCCGGATCCGGCGTTCATCGAGGTGCACGTGGGCGCCCAGAGCTTCTGCGGGGCCTGACGATGATGGCGCGCGCACTGGTCGTCGCGGCGGTCACCCTGGGGATCGTCGGGGTCATGGGGGGATGCGGGGTCTGCCCGCCCGTGAATCAAGAGGTCGTCTTTGCCCCTGACGATCCCGAGCTGGCCAGCGTCGTCGTCGACTGCCAGAACCGCGTGCCCTTCAGGGGCGAGCCTCTCTGTACGGCGAACGCGCCCGCGCCCGCTGTCATCGATTGCCCCTGTCTTCCGCTGTGCGAGCGGGTCTATGCCGTCGTCGTGCCCGACGCGCGGCGGCCACCGCTTGAACGGTGCTCTTTCGGCAAGAGACCGGACGGCCAGGTCCGCGTGGACATCCAGTACAGGTCGCTGTGCGAATGAGCACCGACACGCGCACCCGCGTTGCCCACGCGCTCGTCATGGCGATGGCGCTGCTGGCGATGGCCACCAGCGGCTGCTCGGCGATGTTGAGCCGCCCGCCCCCGGCGCTGCCGCTCGCCACGGCGGGCGAATGCAGCCGCGCGCGCGCCCCGGAGATCGTCGACGCTGTTGCGGGCGGCGTCGCCGGCGGGTTCGCGGCCGCCCTCCTGGGCGCCGCGCTTTTCGACTACGAGACGAGCAAGGACGAGGTCCAGTCGAGCTGGAACGTCCATCGCGTCCAGCCCAGCCCGGGATTGCTCGTCGCGGGTGGCCTGGCGACGGCCTCGATGGTCGGTCTGCTCACCTCGGCGAAGTATGGCCACGACAGCACGCGTGCCTGCGATGCGGCGCGCGCCGAGCTGCGCCTGCGGGCAGCGCCGCCCTGGCCGCCGCGACCTTAGATCTGCAGGCCCAGCAGGAGGCCGGGGTAGATGCGGACGGTCGTCGCGCCGCTGTGGTTGACCGACTGGGGGACGCTGCGGCCCAGATCCAGGTCGCGCCCGTCGGTGGCTACCGCGACGTTGACGCCGGCGCCGGCCAGCAGGACCAGGTGGGGCGCCAGCGCAAAACCCGCCTGCGCGCGCAGCGAGCCCATGCTGGGGGCATCGTCGGTCCAGCGCCAGGCCGGGCGCACCTGCAGCCAGTCCGCCTCCAGCTCGGCGTAGGCCAGCGGGCCGCGCTGGACAGGAAATCGCCAGCCGATGCCAGCGCCGGTGGCGAAGCGCTTGGTGCCGGCGGTGAAGCGCTCCGGTCCGGCCGCCAGGGCGTCGCCGGGCTGATAACCAGCGATGAGGTTGGTGTAAAGGTGACGGCCGCCCAGCTTGAGGCCGACGTTGGTGACCATGACGTCGCTGGCGAACAGCGACAGGTCGTGGATGCCGTTACCGATGAGGTTGATCAGCGCGAACGATTCGCCGTCGTCGTGCCTGGCGATGTTGACGACGCCGAACCGGAAACCATGGCTCTCGCCGGCGGCGTTGACCACGCCCAGCTGCAGCCCGTGCAGGCTCTCGGCATAGTTGAACGGCGCCAGCTGCATGCCGGTGAACGTCTTCGCCAGGTTGATGCCGCCGGCGACCTGCAGGCCGCGGCCCTGCTCGACCACGCCGGCGCCGCCCGCCAGCTGCACACCCACCATGCTTCCGGTGGTGACGTCGGCGCCGCCGGCCACCTGCACGCCGCGAAAGTCGCCGTCGACCACGTTGGCGCCGCCCACCAGCTGCAGGCCGCGCCCCTGGCCGCGCACCATGTTCGCGCCGGCGGCGAGCTGCGCGCCTTCAAAGCTGCCTTGCACAAGGTTGGCGCCCGCCGCCAGCTGCAGCGCCACCAGCTCCTGGTCGGTCTGCGCCCAGCCGATGGCCAGCTGCACCCCGTGCACGCGCCGGGCGCGGTCGGCCACAAAGCCGAACGAGAAGCCGCGCACGTCGGCTCGCCCGTCGGCGGCGCGCGGAAACAGGATCGCCTTGACCGGCGTCGGCTCCGCCGTCGGGGCGGGCGCGGTGGTGGTCACGGCCGCCGGTTCGCCCGCGGGCGTTGTCGCGGGCGGGGGCCCGTCGTCGCCGCGCGACACGGTCGCC
>DATLVT010000675.1:0-9419 GCA_035577105.1 Polyangia bacterium | reverse complement strand
GGGCGAGATCCGATCGAACTGGATCGCGCGCTCGACCTACACCCATGATTGCCCGGTCGAGAGCTGCATGTCAGAGGTGATCTCGAAATGGTTCTTCGAACCGGTTCCCGAATCGATCCGGGTCATCCTGCCGGTTCAAGTTCTACGCACCGACCGGCCATTGCCGCCGGCACAGTCGATGGCCGCCATGGTCCGTCCGGCCGGGGCGCCCGGACACAGGTGTTTTTCTTCGCGTTGACCCGTTGAGCGCCACCGACGACGAAGCCCGCCAGCGGGCCATCGCTCTTCTGGAAGCGAACCACGTCTTCCCCGGGGCGTTCTCGCTGTCGGTGATCGCCCTCGGCGACGAGGCGATCACCGCCGCGATCCGCAAGGCCGCCGAGGACGGAGCATCAGGCAAGCTGCTGGAGGATGATCACCAGATGATCCCTTCCGCGCAGGGCAAGTACATCAGTCACCGGCTGCGGGTTCAGTGCCAGTCGGCGTCCGATGTTCTGGAGCTGTTCGCGCGGCTGCGGGCGGTGCAAGGCGTGGTGACGGTCCTCTGATCAGTCCTCTTGCCACCGGCGGGTGAGAGCCACCGCGTCCCGATAAGCGGCCACGCTGGCGGTGCGCCGTGCCGGTGACCAGCCCAGGGTGTCGCCGAGCAGCGTGCCGGCGCGCTCGGCGGCGCCCAGGCCCTGGTCGCGGGCGAAACGGAACAGGGGGATGCGGCGGCGCAGAACGTCCTCTACCTCACGGGCGTGTTCAACCTTGGCGGCGTACACCACCTCGGCCCACAAGAATGGCAACTCGGGATCGATGCGGTCGGCCAGGGCGTCGCTCTCCGCGGCGGCTGTCACGATGCGGCCCGCCCGGGCGCCGTAGGTGCGGCGCAGGTGGTCGGCGATCTCGGGCGCCAGCTCGCTGCTGCCCAGCGCGGACGGTTCGCTGGCGCCCCCTGGCAGCGGTCGCGCTGCCGTCAGGCAGGGACCGACGGGATCGTCGAAGCCGCGGGTGCGCAAGATCTCCACCGACCTGTCGACGACCTCCTCGGCCATGCGGCGCATGGTGGTCAACTTGCCGCCGACGATGGACACCACCCCGTCGGCCTCGCGGATGATCTCGTGCTCTCGCGAGGTCGACGACGGCGTGTGCGCGGCGACGGCGACCAGCGGCCGCAGCCCGGCGTAGGTAGAGATGACGTCGTCGGCCGTCAGCGCCGCGGCCGGGAAGGCGTGGTTGGCCGCCTCCAGCAGATAGTCAACGTCCGCGCGCGCGGCGACGATGGGATCGCCCAGCCGGGGCGCGCGCTCGCTGTGGCCGGGCGCGGTCCAATCGGTGTCGGTCGTGCCGATGACGGTGCGCGCACCCGCGGGCAAGGCAAAGAAAAGACGATTGTCGCGCGGCGAGCGCAGCACCGTCACCCGTCCCCCCAGCGGAAGCCGAGCGGCGTCGAACACCAGGTGCACGCCCAGGGTGGGACGCAGGTTGTGGCGGCCGACGTCGAAGCTGTCGGAAAAAGGACCGGTGGCGTTGACGATGATGCGCGCCCCGATGGCCACCTCCTGGCCGCTGTCGCGATCGACGGCGACGACGCCCCGGGCCCGGCCGGCGCGATCGCGCGTCACCCCGCGCACCGGGAGATAGGAAGCGACCAGCGCGCCAGCCGCCTCGGCATCGAGCACGGTCTCGAGGACCAGGCGCGCGTCGTCGGTCTGACAGTCGACGTAAAGCTGGGCCCCGGCCAGGCCCGCCGAGCGGAGCAGCGGGCTGGCAGCATACACGTCGCCGGCGCTGAGCCGCCGCCCGCCCACCGGCGGTCGCCACAGGCCAAGGGTGTTGTAAAGCAGGATGCCGGCGCCCAGCGCGCGCAGGCCGGGGCGCTCGCCGGCGTAGGCGGGGAACAGGAATTCGACGGGCCGACAGAGGTGCGGCGCGATGGTCATCAGGCGGCGGCGTTCGGAGAGGCCCTCGAACACCAGATGCAGCTCGCCGTACTGCAGATAGCGGAGGCCCCCGTGAATCAGCTGCGATGAATGGCTGGAGGTCTGGCTGGCGAAGTCGCCGGCTTCGCACAGCGCGACCCGCAGGCCGCGCAGGGCGGCGTCGCGGGCCACGGCCGCGCCGGTGGCGCCGCCGCCCACCACCAGCATGTCGACGCCCTCCGCGGCCATCCGCGCCAGGACCTCGCCGCGGTCAAGCGCAGGAGCAGGAGCAGAAGCAGAAGCAGAAGGACGACGAGCGGTCACTTGAGGGTGATGTGTAGCTCGTCCAGCTGGCGGGCGGCCACCCCCGACGGCGCGTCGGTCATGAGGTCCGTCCCCTTTTGTGTCTTGGGGAAAGCGATCACGTCGCGCAGCGACTCGGCGCCGCACAGGAGCATGGCCAGGCGATCGACGCCGGCGGCGATGCCACCGTGCGGAGGCGGTCCGTACTTGAAGGCCTCCAGCAGGAAGCCGAATTTGGCGCGGGCGTCTTCGTCCGACAGTCCCAGGGCGCGAAACACCCGCGCCTGCAGGTCGGAGCGATGAATACGAATCGAACCACCGGCGATCTCGTTGCCGTTCAGCACGAGATCGTAGGCCCGGGCGCGCACCGCGCCCGGATCGCTCTCCAGCTTGTCGATGTCGGCCGGGTAGGGCGAGGTGAAGGGATGGTGGGCGGCCACCAGGTGTCCGTCGTCGGCGGTCTCGAACAACGGAAATTCGGTGACCCACAGGAAGCGCCACTGCCCGCCGGGGATGAGGTTGAACTTGGCGGCCAGGTGCAGGCGCAGCCCGCCCAGCACGGCGTTGACCAGCTTGCGCGCGCCGAACTGGAAGAAGAGCAGGTCGCCTTCCTGGGCGCCGGCCAGCGTGTTGATCTCGGTGCGCAGGGCGTCGCTGATGGTCTTCATCGGGCTCTGGGTCCAGGCGCCCCCGGCGGCCACCTTGGCCCGGGCCAGGCCGCGCGCGCCGAAGCCCTTGGCGAATTCTTCCAGCTTGTCGAGATCCGAGCGCGGCATCTGCGCCGCCTGCGCGGCCGGCAGTCGCCAGCCCTTGACGACGGCGTTCGGCACGGCGACCGTCGACTGCAGCAGCGGCACACCGCCGCCCTCGTGGGCCTTCACCACATCGGTGACGTCGAACAGCGGGAGGTCAAAGCGCAGGTCGGGCTTGTCCGAACCGTATTTGCCGATGGCTTCGGCGTGGGTGAGGCGCGGGAACGGCAGGGGCAGGTCCACGCCCAGGACGTCCTTCCACAGCGCCGCCATCAGCCTCTCCATGATGCCCTGCACGTCGTCCTCGACGACGAAGCTCATCTCGAGATCGATCTGGGTGAACTCCGGCTGACGATCGAGGCGCAGATCCTCGTCGCGAAAGCAGCGGACGATCTGGAAGTACCGATCGAACCCCGAAACCATGAAGAGCTGCTTGAAGATCTGCGGTGATTCGGCCAGGGCGTAGAACTGCCCGGGGTTGAGGCGCGACGGCACCAGGAAGTTGCGGGCGCCGCCCGGCGTGTACTTGACCATGAAGGGTGTCTCGATCTCGGCGAAGCCGCTCTCCGCCAGCGTGCGACGCGTGGTCTGATAGATGGTGGAGCGGGTCAGGAAGTTTTTCTGCAGCGCCGGGCGCCGCAGATCCAGATAGCGGTGCTTGAGGCGCACCGACTCGCCGGCCAGCGTGTTGTCGGTGATCTCGAAGGGCGGCGTCTCCGAGGTGGAGAAGATGGTGAGGGCGTCGGCCTTGACCTCGATCTCGCCGGTGGGGAGGTTGGGGTTCTTGTGGCCGCCGCGCTCGATCACCACGCCGCTGATGCCGATGCAGTACTCGCCGCGCAGCTCGCCGGCGCCCTGGTGGGCCTTGCTGTCGATGTGCGGTTCGAACACCACCTGGGTGATGCCGGCGCGATCGCGCAGATCGATGAAGACGCAGCCGCCGTGATCGCGGCGGGCGGCCACCCATCCGAAAAGAACGACGCGCTGGGCGGCGTCGGCAGCGCGCAGCGCGCCGCAGTTGTGCGTTCGTTTGAGGTCAGTGAGAAATTCGGGCATAGCGGTTGAGGCACTCTATATGATGTTGACGCTGCCGCAATTCTCCCTTGCTCTCGCTAGGAGCCAAGCCTACCTTGGCTAAGTGCGGCTTCAGATTCTCTATCATGGGAACTGTTTCGACGGTTGCAGCTCGGCGGGGGTCTTCTCCCGTTTCTACCGCGAGCGGGTAGCGAAGGAGCCGGTCGAGATCACCTTCCGCCCGCTGGAGCACAAGGGCGACGCGCAGGCCTTTCCGCCCGGTGTCTTTGCCGGGGACGAGAACGCCTGCGTCGACTTTCGTTACTCACAGGATCCGCGGTTGACCTGGTGGTTCGATCACCACGCCTCGGCGTTTCAGCTTCCCGGCGACGAGGCGCACTTTCGCGCCGACGCCACCGGGCGAAAGTTCTATGACGCCTCGGCGAAGAGCTGCACGAAGTTCCTGGCCACCACCGTCGCCAACAAATTTGGTTTCGACACCGCGCCCCTCACCGAGCTGATCGAGTGGGCGGAGATCATCGACGGGGCGCTGTTCCCCGACGCCAGGATGGCGGTCGAGCTGAAGGAGCCGGCCCTGCGTCTCATGACCTGGATCGAGAACAACAAGCAGCCGGCGCTGTCCGACTGGTTCATCGAGGCGCTGGTGACGATGCCGCTGGAAGAGATCGCGGCGGACGAGCGCGTCACCAGCGCGCTGGGTCCCATCCTGACCCAGCACGAGCGCAACATCGCCACCATCGGCAAGGCGGCCAAGCTGGAGGGCGGCGTCGTTCACTTCGACGTGGCCGACGAGAACATCGGCGCCTTCAACAAGTTCATCACCTATTACCTGTTCCCCGAGGCGCGCTACTCGGTGGGCGTCACGCTGGGGGCGCGGGCCAAGATCTCGGTCGGATCAAATCCCTGGTCCAAGCTGCCGCGCACGCACGAGATCAACAAGATCTGCGAGCGATACGGCGGCGGCGGTCACCCGGTGGTGGGCGCGGTTTCAGTCCCGCGCGAGGACCTGCCTCGAGCGCGCGAGATCGCCGCCGAGATCATCGCCGAGTTGCAGACGTAGCACGGCCCTCACCCCGACCCTCTCCCGCAAGCGGAGAGGGAGAAAGATGTGGGGAGCGGAAGAGCAGTCTCGGCATAGCCAGCGGCCAGGATCGTCGGCCGTCGTTCGATCGAGCCGCGGCGTCCGCGTCCTACCGACGAACAGGCCGGTGGGGGCGCTGGCCGCGGCGGGTGAGCGGGCGAGGGCGTTTTGTCTTCGCCGGAGGCGTCTTGTCGTCGGGAGGCGCGCTTCCCCGCGGGCCGCGGGCGCCCTCGATGCGGGCCTCCAGTTTCTCCAGGCGCTCGCGCAGCAGGGCGGTCTCGCCGCGCAGGCGGTCGAGCTCTTCCTGCGCCTTCTTCAGCTGCTCGGGCGGCTTGCCGCCTTCCTTCAGCTCGCGGATCGCCTCCTTCATCCGGCGCTTTGCCCGGCCGTCCATCTCGGCGGCCAGCGCGCGCTCGATGGCGGCGATGGCTTCGCCCTGACCCAGGCGGGCCAGCGCGGCCGCCGCCTCGCCGCGCACGCGGAAGTCGGCGTCCAGGAGGGCGCCCTCGATGAACTCGCGCGCTTCGCGGTTGGCCGACGTGCCGGTGCCCAGCTCGGCCAGCGCGCTGACCACCGCCCGTCGTGATTGAAAAGGTCCGCCCGGTTTCCACTGGGCCTTCACCAGGGCAACGGCGCGTTCGTCGGCGGTGGCCCCCAGCCCTTCGATGGCGCGGCTGCGGATCATGTCTTGAAACGATGCTCTGGTCGCCACGCTGGGCAGCAGCAGCAAGGCCAGCGGCGAGCGGGTCTTGCCCAGGCTGTGGGCCGCCTCGGCCTCGACGAAATAGCTGGGGTCGCCCTTTTCCAGCAGGCGACCGAGGGCAGCGCCCGCCCGTTCGTCGCCGCGATATTCGCCCAGCCCGGCCACCACGCCGCGCCGGACGCGCGGGTGAGGATCGTCGATGGTGCCCAGCAGCAGATCCAGCGCGTCGTTCCGGCGCATGCGGCCGAGGGCGCGCGCCGCCGCCGCCCGCACGGCCCAGAAGCGATCGCCGCGCAGGGCGGCGCCCAGGGACTTGACCGATTCAGGTTCGACCAGCTTGGCCAGCCCGGCCACCGCCAGCACGCGATCGATCCCCAGGCGCGCCGACTGCAACTGGCGCTGCCAAAGAGCGCGGCTCTTCTCGAGCTTGATCGTCTTCAGGATGACGTCGCCGGGATCGAAGATCACCTGGGTGGGTCGCGAGGGCAGCTTGAACTCGAAGGCGTGCACCGCCTCGCTGATCACCACCGGCTCGTCCCGTTCCTGGCCGTCCACCTCCAGGCGGAGAAGGGTCTTGAAATGAAAGGCCGGCGCCTCGGGCGTGATGGCCTGCTTCTGCTCCAGCTTGAAGACGCCGACCTTGCGCTCCTCGTCCCATTGCCAGGCGGCTTCCAGCTCGGGATGACCGGGGCGGCTGATCCAGCGGTCGAACAGCTCGTCGACGTTGCGGCCGGAGACGTCCTCGATGGCGCGCGCCAGATCGCGCGTCTCCACGGAGCCGCGGGCGTGCCGTTCGGCGTAGGTCTTCAGCGATCGAAAGAACAGGTCGTCGCCCAGTTGGTGGCGGACCATGTGCAGGACGCGCCCGCCTTTTTCGTAGAGGTGGGCGTCGAAGATGTGAATCGGCTCTTCGTACTGGCGGCAAACGACCGGGCGCTGGTAGCGGCCCGCCTCGTTGAAGTAGCCCTCGGCGTCGTTGAGCAGCTCCATGTCGGCTTCGTCGCGTCCCTTGATGTGCTCGCGCCAGACGTATTCAAAGTAAGTGGCAAAGCCTTCGTTCAGCCAGGCCTCGGACCATTCGCGGCAGGTCACCAGGTCGCCCCACCACTGGTGCGCCAGCTCGTGCGAGACCAGGGCCTCGACGTCGTGATCCAGGGCGGCCCGTTCGTCCAGCAGCGACAGGTCGGTCAGGGTCGTGGCGGTGGTGTTCTCCATGCCGCCGAAGATGAAATCGGGGACGGCTATCTGGCTATAGCGTTTGTGCGGATAAGGAACGCCGATGGTCTTCGAGAACAGATCGATCATCTGCGGCGTGCGCGAGAAGCTGCGCTGCCCGTCGGCCTGACGCCCCGGCGGCACGAAGTAATAGGTGTCAACGCCGGTGGCGGTGGCGCGATCCTTGATCGTCTCGAAGGGGCCGCACACCAGCGCCACCAGGTACGACGGGTGCGGAAAATCGAGGACGTAGTGCCAGCGGGTCTTGCCACCGGGCAGCGGGCGCTCCTCCACGAGATCGCCGTTCGACAGCACCAGGTTGCCGGTGGGGGCGGTGCAGATCACCTCGGTGGTGGCTTTTTCGATGGGGGCGTCGATGCAGGGCCAGTAATAACGAGAGTCGTCGTCCTGCCCCTGGGTCCAGCACTGCAGCGGGCGATCGGGGTGGGCAGCATCGGGGCCCATGAAGTAAAGCCCGCGACGCGGGGAGCAGCGGTAACGGATGCCGACCTTCAGCTCGGCGCCGCTGGCGACAGGGCGGGGCGGACGGATGCGCAGCTTCTCGCCGTCGTAGTCGACGTCGATGGTCTTGCCGTCGACGGTCACCTCCCGGATCTCCATCTCGACCGCGTCCAGCAAGAACGACGACACCTGCTCGCGTCGCGCCGCGCAGGTCAGGGTGGCGAACCCTTCCAGCGTGCGGCCCGCCAGATCCAGATCCATCTCCAGGCGGACGTGGACCATTCGAACCGGTCGGTCGCCCGTGAATTGAAGCTTTGTGCCGGGAGGCGCGAAGGGACGTTGCATGGAGGAGGGGAGAGACGGAGCGGCAGCCGGCGAACAGCGATCGGCGCGCCGAGACCGCGAGTACCCTACGCGCGAAGCGCGGCGATCGTCAACGGTCAGCCGAGGCGGCCTGGACTGGCGGTCGGCGGAGAATCTGGTCAAATGCCAGGCCATGGACGGAAGAGAACCGGTTACCCGCAGTCAGCACCTGGCAGGCCTGTCACCAGCGACGGCCTACGGCGTGGTGACCGATTTTCCTGCCTACCCCCGGCTGTTCCCGGAGATCAAGGAGGCGCGGGTGCTGGCGCGAACGCCGGCCGGCGGCGGCGACGGCGCGGCCGGCGAGATCGTGCGCGTCGAGTTCAAGGCGCAGGTGGTTCTGGCCGTGCGCTACGTTCTGGATCTGGTCTGCCGACCACAACCGGTGGACGCGCCCAGCGTCGACTGGTCGTTCGTGGAAGGGGAGATCGTCACCGATTCCCAGGGGGCATGGCGGTTCACGCCGGAACGAGACGGGACCTTGATGTCCTATCGCGCGTCGTTGAACGTGCGCGCGCCCTTGCCGGGGTTCGTCCTGCGCAAGGTGACCGACGGTCTGATCGCCGCCTCGCTGCCGGCCATGTTCACGGCCATCGAACGCGAGTCGCGCCGTCGGCAGGGGGCCGCGGCGGGCGCGGGCGCCGGCGCCGGCTGAGCCCGTCAGCGCGGCTTGCCCGACACGGCAGGGTTGCCGGGGACATAGAACCGCAGTTTTCGCGCCGCCCAGGGCCCGGCGTAGTCAACGCCGATGCGTGATGAGGTCGCCCGGCGCGGGGCGGGTTTGCCGTCGTCGGCCACGAAGAAATCGCCGGCCTTGGTCAGGTCGATGCCCTTGTCGCGCAGGGTGATGTCCAGCGCGGCGCACACCTTGCCGGGGCCGGCCAGGGGACCGCGCCGTCGTCCAGGAGCGGTGGCGACACCGGCGGCGCCGCCGCTCTCCGTCTCGGGAAATCCCAGCAGTGGTTCGGCGGCGCGGATCAGGACCGCGCCAGCCGTTCCGTCAGCTTCGGTGACGAAGTTCATGCAGTGGTACATGCCGTAGATGAGATAGACGTAAAGAAACCCGGGCGGCCCGAACATGATCGCGGCGCGCGGGGTCGGCCCCCGGCGAGCATGCGAGGCGGCGTCCTTGAGACCCAGGTAGGCCTCCACCTCGACGATGCGGGCCAGGCGCAGGCCGCGCGCGCCTGGCACCGCCGGTGGTCCCGGGCGCACCAGCAGCTTGCCCAGAAGCTCGCGCGCCACCGTCGCCGTGGGTCGGGCGTAGAACGCGCGGGGCAACGGCGACCACCCGGCGATCCTCGGCACAGCCTTGGGCATCGGTGTCAGTCGCCCAGCAGCAGGCGGCGCCGATCGATGCCGCCCAGCAAGCGGGAGAACCGGCCGTCAGCCTCCAGCGCCGACAGGAGGCCACTGGCGGCCTTGCGATAGGCGTCGCGATCCAGATCGCCGGCGACCAGGCGGAACCGCAGCAACAGGAACGCCGTCTGCGCCACGTCGGCCAGACAGTAATGGCGCAAGGCTTCCATCTGGCCGGCGTTGAAGAGGCCTTCCACCTGGCTGCCGTCGACCCCGTCCTTGCCGGGCAGACCGATCAC
>DATLVT010000674.1:0-3495 GCA_035577105.1 Polyangia bacterium | reverse complement strand
ATCGTTGGCTAATTTGAGCTCCGCCTCATTCACCGCGCCGTCCGCGCCGCTGGGAAAGAGCAGCCCATTTCGCTGGCGCAGAAGGAACGCAGCGGCGTCTGCCAGCAGCCCCCGTTTGCGCGGTGAGCCGATCTTCCGATGCGCTTCGAATAGCGCCAATCGTGGCGCCCTTGAGAGCTGAACAATGCGCCCCGCACGGCGCTTGAGGTCGGACATCGTGGGAAAACTCATCAAGCAGCGACCGAGTTTGGTGCTGTCCAGAGGGGGCGTCAAGCAAGCGCTGGTGATTCTGAGGTGTCACTGCTCGGCTCCGTACCTTGACCCAGGCGCCAGCCTCCGTCTATTGTTCCGCGCCGTTCGGAATCAAGGCGCATTTCGGGTCTAGGGAGGTAGTCGAGCAATGGTCAGGCAGGTTTTGAAATCGATGGTGAATCAATCGTTGCGCGTGGACGGCCTTCGTCACTACCTGACCTATGCTCGGTTTCTTTACTTTACAAAGGTGAAGAAGAGTTTGCAGTCGCTTGATGAATCGCCCGGGGTGGCCGAGAGGACCGTCGCCCACAACGTCATGATGCTGAAGACCGGTGTCGACATCGGGATCTCGCGTTCTCGATTCTTGGTTTGGCCGCTTTCGGTCATCGAAACCCTCGGCCCAGACTCGAAGATTTTGGTGATAGGGCCGCGGAGTGAAGGCGAGCTGTTCCATCTCATGGGTTTTGGTTTCCGCCGGCAGAATATCCAAGGGCTCGACCTGACGACCTATTCACCCTGGATCCAGCTGGGGGACATGCATGCCATCCCCCACAATGACAGCCAATGGGACGCGGTGATCATGGGATGGGTATTGGCCTACAGCACCACGCCGGCAAAAGCTGCGGCCGAGGCAATCCGGGTGACCAAGAACGGTGGAATTATTGCCGTCGGGATCGAGTACAACCCGATGACGAACGAAGAAATCGCCAATCGCGACGGTTATTTTGCTGGTGGAATCGAACGGATCGAGTCTGTCGCGCAGGTCTTGTCGTTCTTCGGAGATCATGTTGATCGCGTCTATTTTTCGCACGACGTTCATCCGAATCGACGGCATATGCTCGGAGCCATTGCCGTCGTCTTCTCAATCAAGAAGTAATTGCCCTGGTGGCTCGCGCCACAGCCTCGTCGGGTTAGGGCGTTCGGCCGACATTTCATCGGTCGAGGATCGAGTTCTTGCTCAGGGGCCTGTCCGCCTGGCGTCCGAATTTTACCTATCGGTGACGGGGTCGGGTGCGTTAGCTTACGAACGGCGCCTGCCGCGCGCTCCTTGCAATGGCCCTCATCGCCCCCCTCCGTCTCGCCATCCGATCGCTGTTCTTCGGGTCGCATGGGACGCTGCTCACCCCGCGCGAGTCGCTGCTGCTCGCCGTGCTGGCGCTGCTCAGCATCGTCAGCTTCGTGCTGGAGGGGTTCGGTCTGTTCGCGCTGATGTCGATCGCGTTCGGCCGGGCCGGCGGCGGCATCACCCTCGGTATCTTGCTGGGGGTGCCGGCGTCGCCCGGACTTTTGAGCCTGCGCATCTCGGCCACCGTTGTCATCGTGATGGTGCTGGTGCGCATGATCATGAACCCTGCCCTCAACTACGGGATCAACTGGCTGGGCGAACGCGCCGCCTATCGCATGCGGCTGCGCCTGCTGACCCTGGCCACCGGACTGCCTGCCATCAACGCGGGCGCCATTCCCTCCGGCGAGCTGTCCAGCATCATCAATGAAGAAGTGGCGCGTTGCGGCCGGGCGCTGGTCTCCCTGGTGATGGCGGCGCAGCTGGTGGGCGGCGTCGCCTTCTCGACGGTGTTCCTCATCGCCCGCGATCCGGGCGTCAACCTGGCGGCCATCGCCGCCGCGCTGCCGGTCATGGGCCTTTACGCGTACATCGCGGCCCGCACCTCGAAAGACACGCGGGCCCTGGTGGTCGCGCGCATCGACGCCGGGTCGAAGGTCACCGAAGGCCTGCGGGCGCTGGCCGGCATCCAGGCGGCCGGCGGTGGCGCCACCTTGATGAAGACCTTTCAGGGCACCACCGACGAGATCCTGCGGCGCGAGGGCAAGATGTTCTTCAACCAGTCGGTGCTGCAGTACGCGATGGCCCTGGTGCCAATTCTGGCCGGGGCGGGCGCCTTCGCCTACGCCTGGTACGCCCGGGGGGCGACCTCGGCGGGCGCCCTGGCCGCCATCCTGATGCCGACCGCGGTCGTGGGCGGGCGGATCGCCGCCGCCAGCTCGGCGGTGGTCATGAACGCCTACACCACCAGCGTCTACGCCACCAGCTTCGAGCCGGTGGCCAACCTGTTCGCGCGGCTCACCAGCCTGTCACGAAAACCGTCCGCCGACCGGAGACCCGATGCCGCCACCAAGGGCAAGACGCTGGCGGCCATCGAGCTGCAAGGTTGTTCGTTTCGCCTGCCCAACGGCGTCTGGTTGTTTCGCGAACTGTCGGTCACCGCGGCGCCCGACCGACCCATCCTGGTGCGCGGCCCGTCGGGCACAGGCAAGAGCACCCTGGCCTCGATCATCGCCGGCGCCAACGATCCGACCGAGGGGCGCGTGGTCTATCGCCTCAGCGACGGCAGCGAAGCCGCGCCGGGGGACGAGCACCTGAACTTTCTTTCGCAGGATCCCGCGGTCATGGCCGGCACCGTGCGCCAGAACCTGCTGCTGGGCGGTCACGACGTGGATGACAGCGTGCTGATCAAGGCGCTGCAACGCGTGTCCCTGTGGGACGAATTTGTCCCGAAGGGGGGACTGTCCGCCGAGATCTTCGAGGGCGGCCGCAACCTGTCGGGCGGGCAAATCCGGCGGCTGGGACTGGCGCGTCTTTTGACCCGCGAGAAGGGCCTGTGGATCTTCGACGAGGCGACGGCCTCGCTGGATCCCGCCAGCAAGGGCATCGTCGAAGACTTCATCCGCGAGATCGCCAGGACGCGGGTGGTCCTGATAATCGCGCACGACATCGATTTTCGGATCGCCGGGACCGAGCTGCAGCTGGCGCACAACGCGCCGGCCACGCTGGTCGGCGCGGCCTGAAGTTTTTGGCCCGCGGCCCGCGCGCGGCCCTTCAGAGAAGGTCGGTGGGATCCAGACGCATCAGCGACGGGATGGTCCGATCGAAGACCGCGGCCGCGCCCGTCGACGTGGTGTCCGGCGCGATCCAGATGGTGCGCCAGCCGCGGTGGCGCGCCGCCTCCAGGTTGTCGCTGCGATCGTCCGCGAAATGAATCTGGATGTCCTGGCCATGGCGGGCGCGCAGGTGAGCGTCCACCTTGGCATAGGCGGGCGCGTGTGGTTTCCCTTCCCAGTCAGTGAAGGTGATGTCGAAGATCCCGTGCAAGCGGACGCCGCCGCTGCTGTCAGCGTCGTGGCCCGCGCCTTGCGCCGACCGAGGAAGCAGATGGGCCAACCCCATCGCGTTGAGGCCGCGCACCACCCAGTCCAGGCGGGCGTTGGTGAAAAGATAGCAAGGGT
>DATLVT010000673.1:0-8753 GCA_035577105.1 Polyangia bacterium | reverse complement strand
GCGCGCGAGCGCGCCAAGGCGGAAGCGCCGGCGGCAGCGATTGGCGCGCCGGAGATTCCGCCGGGAACCGCCGCACTGCCACCGCCCTCACCGATGCCCGCCAAGGTGAAGAAGAAAGAGGCCGAGGCGGAGACGGATCTGCCGCGCGATCCGGTGGCCTCGAAGAAGGCCGCCGACGCCGGCCTGGCGGCCATGGCCCGCGGCCGCCTGAGCGAGGCCGAGCAATCGTTCAACCGCGCCGTGCGCGCCGACGCGCAGAATCCGATCGCTGTCGGCGGCCTGGCCGACGTCGCCTTCGAACGGGCCCGCTATACCGAGGCGCTGGATTATGGCCGTCGCGCCTCGCGGCTGGCCCCCAAGAACACCAAGTACCTGGTGCTGGTGGGCGACGCCTACTTCAAGCTGCTCCGTTACGACGAAGCGATGACCAATTATCAGAAGGCGCGCGCCCTGGCCCCGGCCGACGAGACCATCCAGAACCGCATCGAAAAAGTGTCAGCCAAGCTGTCGAAGTAGCGCGGGTGAGCGCGCCGGCCGCCCCGCTCAGACCTTGACCCGCTTCCAGTTGCCGCGCCGAAACCAGATCCCGGCCACCACGGCCATCGTGGAAAACGCCACGGCGATGGCGACGAAGACGCCCGTCGGGCCAAACCCGGCCGGCACCGCCAGCACGTAGGCCAGCGGGATCTCCCACAGCCAGAAGCAAAACAGGTTGATCAGCGTCGGGGTCCGCGTGTCACCGGCCCCGTTGAACGACTGGGTCATCACCATGCCGACGGCGTAGAAGGGAAAACCGGCCGCCACGATGCGCAGCGCGCGCGACCCGTACCACACCACGCCGGCGTCGGGCGAGAACCCGCTGACGATGGCGCCCCCGAAGGCGACGAACAGGACGCCGACCGCGCCCAGCAGAAACGTGTTGTAACGAGCGGCCTGCCACACCGATTTTTCCGCGCGCTCGGGCTGACCGGCGCCCAGGTTCTGACCGACCAGCGTGGCGGCGGCGTTGGCCAGCCCCCACGACGGCAGCAGCGCGAACAGCACCACGCGCACGGCGATGGTGTACCCGGCCAGCACGGTGCTGCCGAACGTCGACAGGATGCGCACCAGGCCGATCCAGCTGGTGGTGCCGATCATCGCCTGCACGATGCCACTGCGCGAGATGCGCAGGATGGTCCGCATGACCTCGGCGTCGACACGCAGGTGCTGGCGGCGCACGCCCAGGCGCCCGCGCCCGCGCGCCAGCGAGCGCAGCTGAAACAGGACGCCGGTGCCGCGCCCGATGGTGGTGGCGATGGCCGCGCCCACCACACCCATGCGCGGGAACGGTCCCCAGCCGAAGATCAGGAACGGGCCCAGCACGATGTTGATGCTGTTGGCCAGCCACAGCGTCCGCATGGCCACGGCGGCGTCGCCGGCGCCGCGGAAGGCGGCGTTGATCAGAAACAGCAGCACCACGGTCACGCTGCCCCCCAGCATCATGCGGGTGAACCCGGCGCCGGTGGCCACCACCGCGGGCGACGCGCCCATCGCGGTCAACAGGTGCGGCGCCAGCACCGCGCCCGTCACGCCCACCGTGGCCGCCAGCCCCAGGCCGATGATGATCGCCTGGACCGCCGCCCGCGCGGCGCCGTCGCGGTTCTGTTCACCCGTGCGCCGGGCCACCACCGCCGCCGCCCCCATCGACAGGCCCATGGCCAGCGCATAGACGACGACCAGCATCGATTCGGTGAGGCCGACCGTGGCCACCGCGTCGGGCCCCAGCTTGGACACCCAGAAGATGTCCACAACTGCGAACACCGACTCCATGATCATCTCGGCGACCATGGGAATGGCCAGCAGGAAGATGGCCCGCCCCAGCGGTTGCTTGGTCAGATCACGGCGCGAGCCGCGCAGCGCCTCCCGCAACAGGGGCCCCAGCCCGTTGGGCAACTCCGCTGGGGCAGTCGCCGCCGACGGCGGCTGTGGCGTCACCGAAGATCCGTCACCTATCGAGGCGGCGTCTCGCTCTGTCGCGTCTTCCATTTCCGTCGCTGCGCGGTCGTCCATCCAAAACTCCGAGCGGGAGACCCTAGCAGGTCAGCGAGCGAACCAACGCGAGATCGAAAACTGGTAAGCGATACTGCAAAAAAGCTGTCGCGCATGGCTGCGCTCCGATGGTACACAGTCTGCGATTGCCATGGCTGAGGACGTTCGCGCCGCCCTCGCGACCTGGGCACAGCGGAAGGACCAAGCGTCGGCGAACGACGCGTGGCAGCCGGTTCACTATCAACTGGATCGGTCCGACGATCGGCTCGCGCTGGGCGGGCTTGTCGAATCGGGAGCCGTGCGGTTCGTGCACGACACCGTCGCCGAACAGCTACGCGAGCTGGTCGCCGCCCGCGATCCGCGAAAGACCTGGCCGCGCCACGAGCTGGACCGCCGGGTGGCCGCGCATCTCGCCGAGCGCGGCGGGCAGACCGCAGAGACGTGGGGCACCTGGATCTACTTCCCCTGGTCGGCGCGTCTGGTTCACGTCCTGCCCCGCGACGAATACCGCGAGGTGCGCACCGATCGAAATCGCTACAAGATCACCCGCGACGAGCAGCAGTGCCTGGGCCAGTTTCGCATCGGCGTCATCGGGCTGTCCGTCGGCAACATGGCGGCGGTGACGCTGGCGCTGGAGGGCATCGGCGGGTCGTTCAAGATCGCCGACTTTGATCAGCTCAGCCTCTCCAACCTCAACCGCTTGCGCGGCGGCGTACACGAACTGGGCGTCGACAAGACGGTCCTGGCCGCACGCGAGATGTTCGAGATTGATCCTTACCTGAAGATCGAACGCTATCCCCAGGGAGTTCAGCCGGACAGCATCGACGCCTTTCTCATCGAAGGCGGCAAGCTCGATCTCTTGATCGAGGAGTGCGACGACCTTTACGTCAAGGTGGCGGTGCGCGAACGGGCCCGCGCCCACGGCATCGCCGTGGTGATGGACACCAGCGACCGCGGGCTTCTGGACATCGAACGCTTCGATCGCGAACCGGACCGCCCGATCTTTCACGGCTTGCTGGGCTCGGTCCGCGCCGAGGATCTGCGCGGCCTGGAGACCAAGGAAAAGGTTCCCTTCTTCCTGGCCATCGTCGACGAGATGCGCATGAGCACGCGCATGGCCGCGTCGCTGCCCGAGATTAAGCACACCATCAGCACCTGGCCGCAGCTGGCCTCGGGCGTGGCCTTGGGCGGTGCCATCACCGCGGACGCCGCCCGCCGCATCTTGCTGGGCACGCACACGGAGTCAGGACGCTACTATGTCGATCCATCGGCGATCGTCGCGACCGGTCAGGGGACGCTGCGCCAGCCAGCGCCGCCGCCGCGGCCAGCCGCCATCGCCCTGGAGGCGCTGGCTCCGCCCGCCATGCCGCCGGCGCCGCGCCCGGGGGCCGCGTTGGATCGCGCCACGGTCCGCTGGTTGCTGGCCCAGGGAACGCTGGCGCCGTCGGCGCACAACGCCCAGCCCTGGCGCTTTCGTTTTGCCGGCGATCGACTGCAGTGCTGGCACGACCCGGCCCGCGATCTTCCCAGCCTGGATTTTCAGCACGGCGCCACCTGGCTGGCCTTCGGCGCGCTCTGCGAAAACATCGCGCTTGCCGCCCGCAGCATCGGCTGGGCGGCGACGGCCACGCTTTTCCCCGACGCCGGCAATCCCCGATTGGTGGCCGCGCTGTCCTTCGCCTCCTGCGCGCCCGAGACCGACCCGTTGTTCCCGGCGGTCGTCACGCGCGTCACCAACCGCCGGCGCGGCTCGCGCGCGCCGCTGTCCGAATCGTCTTCGCGCGCCCTGGAACAGGCCACCGCCGACGCCAGCGCCGGCGCGCGCTTGCAGCTGGTTCACGAGCGCCCCGCCCTCGACGAGCTCGGCGCGCTGATGGGCGCCTGCGATCGCATCTGCCTCTTGAATCCGGCCATTCATCACGACGCCATGCACGGCTATCGCTGGACGCCCGAGGAGGTGCTGGAACACCGCGACGGCCTGGACGTGGCCACCATGGAGATGACCGCCTCCGATCGCGCGGGCCTGCTTCTGCTGCAGCAGTGGCGCGTGCCGGAATGTCTGGCCCAGATCGGCGGCGGCCGCGCCCTGGAAGACGTGGCCGTGCAAACCGTGGCCAGCGCCTCGGCGGTCGGCCTGGTCACCGTGCCTGGCACCGACGGCGCCGCTTATTTTCAAGCCGGCCGCGCCGTCCAGCGCCTGTGGCTGACGGCCACCACCCACGCCCTGGCCCTGCACCCCATGACCGGCCTGCCGTACCTGTTCGCCCGCCTGGAACGGGGCGGTGGCGAGGGCCTGGCCCCGCACGAGCAGCGCCAGCTGGCGCAGCTGCGTGATCGCTATCGGCGCCTGTTCGACACCAGCACCGACCGGGCCGAGGCCTTTCTGTTCAGGCTGAGCCTGGCAGAGGCGCCGACGGCCCGCTCGCTGCGCAGGCCGCTGGATGACCTTCTGGTCTTTGACTAGCCGCCATGGATCAGAACGCCGCCGCCGTCGTCCGCAACCTCCTGGTTCTTTACTCGGGCTTGCTGCTGATCAACGTCGCGCTCTCCGCGGCGCTCTGGTATCGCAACCGCAATCCGCTCTATCGCGCTCTGTTCTTCGTCTGGGCCACCACGGCCGCGTCATTCGTCGTTCAAGGCGCCCTGGCCGCCACGCCGCTGCAACTGGCCTTGAGCTTCGTCTCGGTCTTCCCGGTCAACCTGGCGCTGGCGCACCTGGTGTCGCTGGCCACCGAGGTCGACCTGCCCTGGCGGCGCTTCGTCGCGGTGATGGCGGCCGGCGTGGGCGTCTCCGTGGGGCTGTCTTTGTACGGCGCCGGCTTCACGCCGATGGCCCTGCCCATCGCCGTCGCGGTGTCATTGCCGTCGCTGGTCACCGCGGCGCGGGTCATCGCCACCCGCTGGCGGGGCCTGCGCATCTCGGCCAAGGCGCTCCTAGTCAGCAGCATTCTGTTCAGCGCGCACAACGTCGACTTCGCGTTTCTGCGGGACAAGCCGGCGTTCGCATCGCTGGGCTTCACCATCGCCACGCTGATCATCTTTGCCCTGTCCGTCACCGGCCCGGCCGTCGTTCTGGAGCTGGTCACCGAGCGAGAAGCGCGCATCGCCACCGAGATGGACACCGCCCGTCGCATCCAGACCAAGATCTTGCCGCGCGACACGGTATTGCCCGGCCTGGAGCTGGTCTCGTATCTGCGGCCGGCCCAGTCGGTGGGCGGCGACTATCTGGATCTCTACACCTTCGGCGACGACTGCTGGCTGCTGCTGGGCGACGTCACGGGCCATGGGCTGGGCGCTGGCCTGGTCATGCTGATGGCCCAGAGCACGATCAGCTCGATCTTGCAGACGAAACCAGACGTCTCGCCCAGAGAATTGAACTGGCTGGCCAACCGGGTCCTCTGCCGCAACCTGGCCCGCCTGGATGAATCGCGCCACATGACCGTGGCGTCGCTGCGTCGCACGGCTGGCAATCTATTCACCGTCAGCGGCTGTCACGACGACATCATGATCGTGCGCGACGGCGGCCAGGTGGAACGGCGGACCGTCGCCCACTTTCCCATGGGTCTTGGTTTCATCGACCAGCTGTCAGTCGATCAAATGGCCGAAGACACCTTCTCGCTGGGCAAGGATGATCTGCTCTTCATCGGCACCGACGGCATCACAGAGGCCCTGCGCGGCGGCGATCCGCGCCGGGGGATCCTGGGCGAGGAGGCCGTCAGCGATCTGCTGGTCCGTCACGCCCGCGAACCGCTGGTCGCGATCAAGAGCGCGCTGGTGCAGCGTCTGGAAGAGTTCACGAACGGCGTCTACGCCGACGACGCCGCCTTCTTGCTGGTGCGCGCACGCGCCGGTGACAGCGCATGAGCGCCAGCATGACCTTCCGGATCGCCCAGAGCCGGGCCGAGGTTCTGGCCTGCCAGTATCTGGTCGCAGAGGTCTACAACAAGGAATACGAGGTGGTCTTCTCGGACGACGGCTATGACCTGGACGCCAAGATCGAACCGTGGCCGCACCGTTATCTCATGGGATATGCCGACGGGCAGCTGGTGGCCGCCGCGGGACTGTACCTGCACAACACTTACGTCGAACGATTTGGCGGCGTCTCCCGCCAGGAGATCCAGGCCGTCATTGAAACCGCGGGCGGCGCGCCTCGTTACGACGCCGCCCGCAAGCGAGAGATCACCAAGGTCTCGGTCCTCCCCGACAAGCGCGGCTTCGGGTATGGCCGGATGCTGCTGGCCGCGGCCCACTCACGCGCCTTCCTTCAAGTCGACACGCCGGCCGACACCCCGCACGTCCTGGTCTGCTGCGCCAAGAAGACCATCTGGGACGGGCTGTGGCATCGGGTCGGCATTCGCACGCGCCCCATCAAAGAGTTTCCTTACTACAAGGTTCACGAGCTGTATCGTTCGGAGGAAGATCCAATGGACAGTCGGATCATTGTCCCGGAGATCGACATCCCCGCGCGCTGGTATGACCGCAGCCTGCCCGGCGAATACGAGATCGAGTCATGAGCACCGTCATTGAACTGGGAGAGGTCAACGATGCCGGGCAAGCCCCCGCGCTGACCGGCGTCAGCATCGACCTGCGCGCCCTGGAACTGGTGGCGCACTGGGGACGCTGCGGGTTGACCGCCGACTGGCTGGCCAGATTCTTCGCCTACGATTTTGCCCCCGGCAGCCGGGAGGCCGCCGTCAGCGTTCTATCGACGGCGATCAATGAACTGCTGGAAAACGCCGCCAAGTTTTGCAGCGACAAGCAGCACCCGGTGCGCATCAGCGTGCGCCACCACGGCGACTTCGTACGGATCGCCACCGGGAACACCGCCGGTGACAATCACGTCCAGCGACTGCGGACCACGCTCGACCAGCTCTCGCACGGCTCGCTGGAAGAGCTGTTTACCCGCCTCATGCAGAACAAGTCGGCGCCGGGCGCATCGGGCATCGGCCTTTTGATCTTGAAAAAGGACTATGGCGCCCGCCTGGCGGTCAGGCTGGCGCCGCTGGCGGCGGCCGGCGAATGGGACGTGCAGGTGACGGCTGATCTGGACATCGCCGAGGTGGAACAGACATGAAGACCGACAACGATGAATACAGCATCGACTGCACCACCCAGCCGGCGACGGCCCTCTTGCGCGGCGTTCTGCGCCTGCAGTCGACAGAATCTTACGACCGGCTGTTCGAGCCGATCCGCAACAACATGCTGGCCGGCGGGCGATCCTATGTTCTGGATCTGCGAGAGGTCGTGCTGATGAACAGCTCGGGGATCCGGGCTCTGGCTGGCCTTGTTCTGCTGGCCAAGGAGAAAGGCGTCGCGCTGTCGCTGCGCGTGCGGGAGAGCATTCCCTGGCAAAGAAAGACCGTGGCGTCGCTGAAGCTGCTCGATCCGGCGCTGGACGTGCAGGGCCAATAGCTGCTGATGGTGTGAGTCGGGGCTAGAACACCCCGCGCGCGAAGACGCCGGCCCCCGCGCGCGGGCCGGGCGCTTCAGTGGCGCCCCGTCCGCTCATGCTGCCCAGGTACAGCCAGAATCCACCCAGCGCCGCCGCCAGGGCGCCCGACCCGATCAAGGCCGACCCCAGGATCCGGCTGTCCCGAACATTCGGGCAGTGACCGAAGATGTCGCGCTGGTCAGCGGCGCAGGCGATCTCGTGACCGTCGATGCTGATGGCCCAGACGCCGGCGCTGATCAGGGCCACGCCGGTGATGACGCCGATCCAGCCGGCGGCGCGAAATGGGAACTTGGTGGGCAGCGGCACCAGCTCGAGATCCAGGCTTTCGTCCACGCTGCTCACGGCGATGAACGTGCGGTCCAGGCGATCATAGCCGGGCGCCACCAGCGTCAACTTGTGTGGCCCGCCGGCCAGTTCGCGATCCAGAGGGGTGGGACCGACGGACTTGTCGTCCAGGGTCGCCGCGGCGCCCGGTGGGCGTGACCGGATGATGAAACGAGCCGGCGTCTTGGTCAGCGCTTCCAGGCGGGCGCGCAGGGCCGACGCCGCCAGCCCCATCTTTTCGCCCGCCTCTTCCACGCCGCAGATGTCGCAACGTTCGCGGTTGGTCCCGATGATCTTTCCGGTGCGCCCGTTGATCAGCTCCAGGGTGATGTCATACGTCTTGCTGCCGACCGCCACCTTGCCGGCGACCAGATAGCCGACGGCCAGGGCCTCTGCGACAGCGGGATAGCAGGCCGGCTCACGGCAGCGCAGCAGGCTGGCGTCGCCCTGGGAGAGAGTCTGGTTGACCTCCGTCGCCGCCATCACCTCGAACTGGGCAGCGGTCAGCCCCTCGACCAGACGCTGGCTGAACAGTTCGCGCGCCGCCTCGACCACGCCGCTGTCGAAATCCAGGTGATCAACCGCCACCCGCTGCCGCCCCCGCGCCGCCTCTGCCGTCGCCTTGGCAGACCTGGTCGCAGTCGTCGCTGGTGGAGAAGTGGCAGGGTCGGCCGTGGCAACCCCCGCAAAAAAGAGTGTCCCCCCCAACACACCCGCCGCGCAAAATGGTAACGGTCGCATTGGCCGACGATATTACATCGACCCTTGGATGCTCCCCTAAAACCCTATCTTTTCCACTCTTCGTAGGCCTCAGAGCGAGCGAAGAGAGCGAGTTTATCGAGAGGAGCGCGGGCTTTGCCCGAGCGGCTCACCTTGCGAGAAGCGTCGGGGAGAGCCCGCGAGAGGGGCCAGCAGGCCCCTTTCGCGCCTTGACCTGAACGGATGTTTA
>DATLVT010000672.1:0-2225 GCA_035577105.1 Polyangia bacterium | reverse complement strand
CCAGAGCGCTGGCCCCCGCCGCCAGCAGCGCACCTTCGCCGCCCGAGGAGCCACCCGGACTGCGCTCGGCGGATTGCGGGTGGTTGGTGCGACCGTAAAGCGGATTGTCGGTCTCGATCATCAGCAGTAGCTGACCGACGTTGGTCTTGCCCAGCACCACCGCTCCGGCCGCGCGCAGCCGGGCCACGTGCCGTTCGTCGTCCTTGGCATGCACGCGCTGCCGCGACGGCACGCCCCCCGTCGACGGCGTGCCCGCCAGGTCCAGGCATTCCTTGACGGTCACCGGCACACCGGCCAGCGGTCCCAGGGCTTGACCGGCGGCGCGGCGGCGATCGATCTCGGCCGCCTCGGCGCGAGCCTCGGCAAAGCGTGGTACCACCAGCGCGTTCAGCGCCGGGTTCACCGCCTGCAGGCGCTCGATGTAGGCCTCGACGGCGGCGACGGCGCTGATCTCGCCGCGCCGGATCAGTGCCGCCAGCGTCGATGCCGACAGCGCGCAGATGCCGCCGTTTGTCGGCGGCGCCTGGTGGATTCCTTTGTTCTGCGTGGCGGCGGCGGTTCCCTTCTGCTCGATCGTCATCATGGCAATCTCTCCTTGCAAGCCAGGCTAGGGGGACGCGGCGGCGCAGCCCATAGGCCGGATGGCCTATTTCAGCAACTGGTGTTCGACCGCGAACAGCGCCGCCGCCGCCCGCGTGGCCACGCCGGTCTTTTCATAGACGTGAGCGACATGGTGCTGGACGGTCTTCGCCGAGATGAAGAGCCGCGCGCCGATCTCCTTGTTCGACAGCCCGCGCGCGACCAGACACAGAACCTCGACCTCCCGCTCGGACAGCTGGGCCGGCCTGTCGCCGCGCCCCCGGGCGGCGGCCTGCCCCGCCGCCGCCAGCACCGCCTCGACGCTGGCGCGATCCAGCCGACCGGCCCGTGCTTCCTCACCGATCATTGTGGCCGCCGCGGCCGGATCGAACCGTGGGCGGTGGGGGCGATCCTCGGTCAGCGCGTGAAAGACGTCGGCCACCGCCAGAAGACGCGCCTCGGGCGGCAGCGCGCTGGCCGGCAACCCGCGGTGGTAACCGCTGCCGTCCAGGCGTTCGTGGTGACGCCCGGCCATCGCCGCGTACGGCGCCAGCAGCGGCGACTGGGCCAGGATTCGTTCGCCCTGGTAGGCGTGCATGCGCACGCGTTCGCGCTCGGCGGCGTTCAGCGGGCCCGGCTTGTCCCAGATGCCGTTGGGGACGCTGACCCGACCGATGTCGTGCAACAAGGCAGCGACGCGCACCGCCTCTGGATCGGGCAAACGCATGGTCACCGCCGCCGCGTGGGCCAGGCCCGCCACGCCGACGGAATGCCCCAGCGTGAACGGCGACTTGATGTCGACGAACTGGGCGAACGCCTCGGCGACCTTGCCGACGCCCGGCACATCAAGCCGCGCCAGAGGCGCCGGCTCCGCCGCCAGGAAGACGTCCCACACCGAAGGCACCGACGACGCCGCCAGCAGCGGACCCGCCTCCTTCAGGAACAGACGCGCCAGCGCCGGATCCAGCTCGCCGCCGGCGCGTGCCCGAACCACGTCGACGGCGGCCACCGGCCCTTCCAGGCTGCGGTGAATTTCGGCGCGCCAGGCCACATGCATCAACCGCGCGGGCAGCGGGATCTGCTCTCCGGCCAGCGCCTGCGGATGACCGCGGCCGTCCCACCGCTCATAGATGGTGGCCAGCGCTGCCGCCACTGCCGGCGGCATCCCCAGCCGCCCGGCCAGCCGCACCGCCAGATCACAGTGCGCGACCGCGAATTTGTGCGGCCCCGCCGGATCCGACAGCGTGCGCACCACGGCCTGCATCCGGGCCAGGGCGCCCGCTCCGCGCCCCAGGCGGCCAATGATGGTCTTGACGACCTGGCGCGGATTGCCGGCGTCCGGCATCGCCAGCGCGCGCGAGAACGCCTGGTCGTCGCCGGCGCCATGGCGCGCCTGTTCGTGCGCGAAGGCCGTACAGCCGACAAAGCGCAGGAGCCCGGTGTAATAGACGTCCGCCAGACCGGCTCCCGTCACACCGGCCGCGCGCCCCAGCTCGACCGCCGTCAGGCAGGTCCGCAGCGCCGTCTCCAGAGCGAACCCGGCGGCCAGATCGGTGGCCAGGGACAGGGCCCCCACCAGCTCCGCCAGTCGCGCCTGCCCCGGTGCCCTCTCCGCCGCCGTCACTTGAAACAGCAGCGTAACACCG
>DATLVT010000671.1:0-8762 GCA_035577105.1 Polyangia bacterium | reverse complement strand
CTCGTGAAACCCAGGATCTTGATCGTCGACGACGACGCGGCGATGTGCGAGCTGACCACGGGAAGGCTGGAGCGCCGGGGATTTGCGGCGACCAGCCGGCAGTCGGTGGCAGAGGCCATGGCGCTGCTGGCCACCGAGGAGGTCGACGTCGTCATCGCCGACTACAACATGCCGGGAACAACCGGCATCTCGCTGTGCGAGCAGATGACGGGCAACCGGCCGGATGTTCCGGTTGTCCTGATCACCGCGTTCGGGAGCCTGGAGACGGCCATCGCCGCCATCCGGGCAGGGGCATTCGACTTCCTCACCAAGCCGTTCGAGATCGAGCAGCTTCTGCTGATCATCGAGCGGGCGTTGCAGCATCGGGCCCTGAAGGAAGAGGTGCGGCGCCTGCGTCGTGCCGTGGTCGAGTCGGCTCGTTTTGGCGAGATCCTGGGCGACAGCCCGGCGATCAAGAGATCCTGCGAGCTGGTGGCGCGCGCCGCCGGGTCCGACGCCACGGTCCTCATCACCGGAGAGAGCGGCACCGGCAAGGAGCTGGTGGCGCGCGCGCTGCACGAACGGGGGAGCCGCAAGGCGAAACCTTTCGTGGCGGTCAACTGCGCCGGCCTGACCGAGACGCTGCTGGAGAGCGAGATCTTCGGGCACAAGCGGGGGGCCTTCACCGATGCCCGTGAGAGCCGGCCGGGCCTGTTCGTGCAGGCCAACGGAGGGACGGTGTTTCTCGACGAGATAGGGGACATGCCCGTCGGCATGCAGTCCAAACTCCTGCGCGCGATCGAAGGCCGCACCGTGCGACCGGTGGGCAGCGACACCGAGGTCCCCATCGACGTGCGGTTCGTGACCGCCACCAATCGCGATCTGGAGAGCGACGTCGAGGACGGCAGATTCCGCCGCGATCTGTTCTTTCGCATCAACGTCATTCACATCGAGGTTCCGGCGCTGCGGGCCCGGGGCAACGACATCCTGCTGCTGGCCCAACATTTTCTGGAGCGGGCGGCCACTCGCTCCGGCAAGGCGGTGGTCGGTTTCTCGCCGGCCGCGGCCGAACGACTGCTGGGCTATCCCTGGCCCGGCAATGTCCGCGAACTGCAGAACGCCGTCGAGCGAGCGGTGGCCCTGACCGCATTCGAAAACATTGTCCCCGAGGACCTGCCGGAGCGGATTCACCGTCATCGGCGTTCGCAGATCGTGGTCGCCGGCGACGATCCCGCGGCGCTGTTGCCGATGCACGAGGTGGAGCGCCGGTACATCCTGCACGTGCTGAACACGATGCAGGGGAACAAGACCATCGCCGCCCGGATCTTGGGCTTCGACAGGCGCACCATGTATCGCAAGCTGGAACGTTACGAGCGGGGAAGCGTTGACCCCGACACCGGCGGCGAAGACGACTGACCGCCGCTGCCTTCAGGGGGCGTGCACGGCTTGCCGGACCTCTGGTCTCGGCCGGCCTGGCGCGCCGGTCCCGGCCTTGCCCAGCAACCGCACCAGCCGCCGCAGAACGCGCGCCGCCGCCGCCACGTCGGCCGGGTCCGCGGTCGCCATCAAACCTTCCAGCACGTCCTCGACGGTTCCCTCGGTGGCACGATCGAAAAACCGTCCGTGGGAGGACAGCGTCAGCAGGACCCGCCGGCGATCGCGCGGGTCGCGATTTCGTTCAATGAGACGCCGCTGTTGCAGGTGCTTGAGTGCCGTGGCCAGCACGCTGGCCTCGATGCCCAGGCGGCTGCCCAGCTCGCCGACGATGATGTTCGGGTGTCTCCCCAGACAGCGGATGATCAGGCGCTGCTCGCCGGTCACGCCCAGCTCGACCTCCATGCGAGAGGAGAGCCGATCCATCTCGCGATTTATCCGCCACAGGTCGTTGAGAAACTCCAGCACCGGACCCAGGGGGAACTGCGCCGCCAGCGCGCCATCGATGTTTGCCATCGGCCGAAATTCCACAGCAGGATTGGTGCCAGCCGGTCCATCCGCGATCATGACGTGGGTCTGGCCAGCTTTCCGAAAAGAAAGGCGCTGGCCGACTGGATGAATAGGGGCCCGGGACTGGGTCCCAAGCACAGGCTGCCGGTCGTCGACGCGTCCTCCCTGACGAGACGGGGTCGAATCGAAAAAATGAAGAAGGCGGCGTCATCCGGCCCTTCATTAGTTGTGGCTCTCCAGGTCCAGTCATTGGCTGGGCGGGTTTGGTCGTCGGTCTGACACCGAGCGCCAGCGGAAAAGAAATGGCCGCTGGAAGCCTGTTGCTGGCGGGTCTGCCGTTTTTGCCTGGTCGGCGCCGGTGCGCCGGCGGGTGAGGGAGGTTCACGGCCATGAAACAGGATCCCCTTCCCCTCTTCGACGCTCGCGGGATCTCACAGACGCCGCGCGACGATCGGCGCGCCGCGGAGACGGCTCCCGGCCTTCACGATGATGTCGATGCCGAGGTCCAGCGCTTCTTGACGCTGATCGCGGCCGGCAGGACGGTCGCGCCGTCAGCGGCCGGGCGGTCAGAGACAGCGGCGCCAGCGGGAACGGCGCCAGCGGCAACAGCGTCGGCCGCGGGGCCAGCACGCGCGAGGGTCCTGCCCTGGGGTCTGAAGATCGTCGGTAGCGTCGTGCTCGGTCTCGTTTGCGGAGCGCTGGCGCTCAAGGCCCTTCGTACGAGCAACAGGGGCGGGTCAGCCGGCGCGACCCGTGGGCCCCAGGGGAGACTGAGCCCGTTCGGTTCGTTTTCGGACATGAGCGTCAAACCCATCGATCATGTCATGCATGTCGTGGTCCCGATCGCCATTCCCTGAGTGGGGACGAGTCGGCATTTTCGTGCGCGGCGCTGCTAGCAGCGCCTGACCAGGATGCTCAGCCTGTAAGGGGCCGCGGTGCCGATCGTGTAGACATGACAGGCGGTGATGCCGGCGGTCTCGTCGCCCGCCAGGCCCACGATCTGGAGGCACACGTCTCGACAGGGTTGCGGCAGGCACTGGAAGACGCCGCCGCACGTATCACCGGCGGCGACGCAGGCGTCCAGGTTCTGCGTCAGCGTGTCGTCCAGCTGATCAAGCGCATATCGATGAAACGTGTCGTCGCACGAGGCGCAACCGCCCGCGCCCCCGCCGGCCAGGCCGCCCGAGCAGGCGAGCATGACTGCGGCGAGCCAACCTATTCGCATGCGCTTCCCCATCGCACATGAACCGCCGTGTATCCGTTGGCCTGATCGGGGAGCAGCTCGCAATGATGGATCGCCGTCGGGAAGGGGCTCGATCCCAGCACCCGCTGGCACAGGGGCAGGCAGTCCATCCGGGCGGAGTCGCGGCACGCGTCGATGAGGACCTGCGTCGTCGCGCTGGGCATCGCCAGGAGGAACACCTCGTCCTGGTCGGGGCAGGCGCCGCCGCAACCTGTCCCGACGACGAACGACAGGGCGACTGACAGCGTGACGACGGTGCGCGCGACCAACGGCCAGCAAGGTACCAGCTTGAAACCCGCGGCGCCAAGGGGTCCGAAGGGACGCAGTTGCCCCTTGCCGCAGACGTGTCTTGCTGCGAACTTTGGTCGCTGGGAAGGGCCGATGTCGTCACATCAGCGGAAGGGGAAGTGGTGAATCTGGTCTCGGTGATCGCCGAGCAGGGGCTGCTGCTGGTGTTCGTCAACGTGCTGCTGCAGCAGCTGGGCGTTCCCATACCGGCCGAGCCGACGCTGGTCGTGGCCGGTAGCCTGGCTGCGCGCGGGCTGCTGCCGCTGCCCGGCCTGGTGGGCGTGACCTGGCTGGCGGTGCTGATCGCCGACTCGACCTGGTACTGGCTGGGTCGTCGCTATGGCAACCAGGTCCTGCGGATCGTTTGCCGGCTGGCCCTGTCGCCCGACTCGTGCGTGCGGACCACGGAGCAGACCTTCGCCCGCTGGGGCCTGAAGTCGCTGGCGATGGCCAAGTTCATACCGGGATTCTCCATGGTGGCGCCGCCGCTGGCCGGCGCCATGCGGGCCAGATGGTCAAGCTTCCTGTTCTTCGATCTCATCGCGGCGGTGCTGTGGTCCTCGGTCGGGATTGGCGCTGGGCTGATCTTTTACCGGCAGGTCGATCGGATGCTGGCGGCGCTGGCGGGGCTGGGCGGATGGGCGCCGGTGGTCGCGGGGCTCTTGCTGGCCGCGTTCGTGGCCGGGAAGTGGGTCCAGCGGCGGCGGTTCTACCGGAGCCTGCGCATGGCCCGCATCTCCGTCGGTGAGCTCAAACGCCTGGTCGACATGGGCGCCAACCCGGTGGTCTTCGACGTTCGCACGGCCACCGCCCGCGAGCGCGATCCTCTGCGGATCCCGGGCGCCATCGCCTTCGATGTATCGCAGGTGGACGCCGTGGTGGCCGAGCTGCCCGGCGAGCGCGAGGTGATCCTTTATTGCAATTGCCCGAGCGAGGCGTCCGCCGCCCGCATCGCGCGCTTGCTCATGGATCGAGGGGTACGGTCGGTCCGTCCGCTGGCCGGCGGCCTGCAAGCCTGGATCGACGCCGGGTTCGAGGCGGAGACAGGCTGACGAGCAGCGTTCTGAACCGCCAGCAAGGCGTGGCCTGCCGCTGGCCGAGCGACTAGCCGAACAGGCCCGGGACGGGACCCTTGCTGAAGGCGGTGTCACCCCAGGTGGGCGAAGGAACGCCCATCGCGGTCGCCGCGGCTGCCCAGACGTCGTTCATGTAGCGACCGCCGAGCTGCAGGTAGCGCCCGGTCTGCAGCTTGAGGTTCTTCGCCCCGAACAGGACGATCGGCATGTTCTGGATCGAGTGCGACGCGCCGACGTTGCATTCGTTCAGGTACACGACCAGCGTGTTGTCGAGGAGGGTCCCCGCGCCATCGGGCGTATCCTTGAGCTTCTGGATGAACTCGGCGACGCGGGTCGAGTAGTACTTGTCGATCGCGGCGTGGGCATCATGCTGGTCGCCCTGGTGAGAGATGTCGTGGTGGCCCCCGCCGTTGGCGAAGCCCGGCAGGATCTTCGAGAAGCGGAGCGCCGAGTTGCCGTGCGCGAACGAGAAGGTCACGACGCGGGTCAGGTCGCACTGGAACGCCGACACGATGATTCCCAGCTGATTCTGCGAGACGACGGTGTGCTGTGCCTCGTCGACGGTGAGATCGGCAGTGGGCGCAGGCAGGGTCGCCTGGGAGGGCGCCGTGCACGCCGAGCCAGGCGACGTCGACACGCCGGGCGCGTTGAGCTTTGTCTCCAGCGCGCGGATCCCGGTGAGGTGCGCGTCCAGCTTGGCCAGCTGCGACTTTGGCACCGTGCCTTGCAGGCGCGTGAGATCCTTGTGGATGAAATCCAGGACGCCCTTCTTGTTGGCCTTCAGCTTCGCCAGCACGTCGGGGGGCAAATTCGCCATCGACGACTGAAAAAGGCTGGAGAACACGGCGTCCGGCCGGGCCTCGGGGAAAAGCGTGCCGTTGACGCCCGTGTAAGACATGACCTTGAAGTTCGGCAGCCCGATGCTTGAGGGCCGGTAGGCCGTCAACTGCAGGGAGGGCGTCGACGTCCCCTGAAGGGCGGGAGACTTCTGCAGCATCCACTGATCGAACGTCGCCGACGGGGCGCACTGATTCTTGGCGTTGGGGTCACCCCCGCTGTTCGTGCCCGGAATCTCGATCGCCCGGCGGCCAGACATCATCGAGATCAGGCCGGCGGCGTGCTTGTCGCCCGCCCAGCCTGGATCGCGCGGGCAGGTCACGCCGTTCAGGATGACCATCTGGTCTTTCAGCGCCGAAAAAGGCGCCAGGATGTCCGGCAACGTGAACGTCGTCTGGTTGCCGCCGGCGGGGAAGAACGCGGCTTCGTTCGTCCCGCAGGGGCGGTGGATGACCACCAGCCGCATCGGAGAGGCGCCCGCCGCTGACGCGAACAGCGGCCGCAGGAACGCGCCCGCGCCGGCCGCAGCCCCCACGCCGGCGAGAAAGGTTCGTCGGGGAATATGCTTTCTGGAATCGCTCCGTGTCATGGGAGAGCCTTTCATTTCTCGACGTCGCGCGTGAGGAATCCGGGCGAGGTCAGCAGGGCGCGGTAGTAGTCGAGGAAGTTTCCGCCCGACGCCACGAACCTGTCCTTCACGTTCTGGAAGGCGCAGGAGTTGTCACCGGTCATGCTGCGCCCGAGCACGAACACCCCGAGGTTGGTCGCCGCGCAGTCAGGGACCCGCCGTCCCACCTTCAGCTTGGCCACAAGATCAGGAAGACCAGAGATGGGCCCCGCGAGATCGCTGCCGAGCGCCGGGCTGAGCGTCGAGGAGCTGTCGATCGAGCCGCTGGCGTCGCTGGCCTGGTAGCGGCCGATCGGATCGTAGCGCTCGGTGCTCAACCCAAGCGGATCGAACAGACCGTGGCAGGCGCCGCACCCGTGTGAGTCCGACGCCCGCAACCCGGCGAGCTGCCGCTCCGACGCGGACGAGGGAAAGGTGGCGGCGATGGCGGCGGCGTCCGCCGGGGGAGGTGGAATGTCCGAACCACAGATGAGCGCGTTGTAGATGAACAGACCGCGGTGAATCGGATCGCCCCGGTTGGGCCGCGAGTACCCGGCCAGCACCGCGGGCTGCGTGAGAATGCCGGAGCTCCGTTCGGGCAAGGCGACCTCTCGCGCGGTCAGGTCAGCGCCCAGCCCGGCGCCCGGGATACCGTAGACCTTGGCCAGGTTGCTGTTCACGAACATGCGGGAGGACGACAGCAGATCGGACATCGTGCCCTTGGTGAAGATGTCTTGGACGAACAGCCGGGCGCTGTCGTAGAGGTTCTGCTTGAGGTCCGCCGTGAACTCCGGGAACAGCGTGCCGTCCTTCTCGGTCTGGTGCAGGCGCTCGACGCCCAGCCAGAAACCGGCCTTCTGGCTCAGGTTGGCCTGCACCGCCGGGATGGAGAGCAGCCGGTCCACCTCGGCCTTGAGGACCTCGGGTTTGACCAGCGTGCCGTCCTGCGCCTTCTGCCACAGCTGGTCGTCGGGTATTGAATCCAGCACCGCGAAGGACAGCGCGCTCGCCACCTCGTGAGGCGTGAGCGCGACCTTGCCGGTCGGTCCGCCCGCGACGGGGGCGCCCATTTCCGTCCGATAGAGGAACGATGGCGACTGCAGCGTCGCCTCGATGATCAGGCGGACGCCGGTGGCCGCGCCATCTGTGGCCAGGCCGTTGTGATAGAGCGCCAGCAGGTCCTGGACCTCTGTTTCGGCCAGCGGGCGGCGGAACGCGCGAGACACGCGGCTCTTGATGAAGGTCGTCACGCACCCGTCGGACATTCCGCAGGGCAAGAAGACGCCCAGGTTCGCGGTCACCGCGGCGGCGGCGGCCACCTCCGCCGCATTGCTGTACGCGGCGGCGGCACGGCTGTCGATGGTGAGGACCTCGGACAGATTCGTATAGTCGGCCGGCTGCGTGTCCGGAACCGTCACCTCACTGGGAAGGCGCACGCCGAACAGCGAGGCGACGGCGTTGACGTACTCGGCGTCGGTGAGGCTCCAGATCCGGCTGGACCCCAGGGATGCCGTCGACGAGCACGGTCCGTTCGGCACCGGCATGACGACACTGGTCCCCCCGGTGCCGCCGCTGGGATCCACCACGACGCCGTTGCCCGACGGGCTGGAACCGATCTGACCGGAACAGGCTGCGACACCCAGCAGGGCGACGAGGCCGAGGCGGCCACCGGTCTTCGGACGAAGGCCAGTCATCAAAAGAATGTTCCGCATGAGTTGTCCACCAGGATGGGGTGTAGGGTGACATCGGTCGTCGCGTTGTGGTCGGCGACGGTCCAGTTCGTCTTGGGATCGGCGCCCGACCTCGTATAGGTCGGCTTGTTGGTGCCGTCGCACGTGAAGGTGCTGCCGGCGCTGAAGAGGCCGGTGCCGCGGGCGCCGCCCCAGACCGGGCCCTTCGTCGGATCGTCGCAGGCATAGCCTTCGTGGATCTCGATCTTGTGGCTCCCCGAACAATTGCCGCTGAGAACCAGCGTCACGTCGGTGCCCTTCTGGGTGAACACGGCCGTGAAGCCGCCGATGTGCGCCGTCGCCATGTGACCGTCGCCGGGAATTCCCGACCCGCTCTCGGGCTGTCCGGCCGACGCATCGGCGGGAGCACTGGAAGGCCCTTTCGCGTCGGCGAGGATCGCGGCCGCCGAGCCGGCGTCGCGAAAGAGAGCGCCGTTGTCACCGGAGCCAGTGGGCTGGCCACCCGTTCCCGACCCCGATCCGGTGCCCGTTCCTGTCGGTGGCTGGCCCGTCAGGCCGGTGCCTCCCGTGCCTGTTTGTCCCACCGGCCCCGGCGGGGCGACGCCGCCGTCGTTCGCCGGTTGATCGCCGCTGCTGGCACAGCCCAGCCAGCAACTGGTAGACGTGGCAAACACCAAGCAGATGAATCGATGGCGCATGGATTTCGTGTCTCACCTCTGTCGGGGCAACGGGACCAACTTCTCCGACGCCGTGCAGAAGGCGCCCCGCGCCAAGGTCGGCGGATCTGGGTACCGATGTAATGATTGGTCGAAGTCGAAGGACCTTTCCGTTTCCCGCCCATAAAAAGAAAAAAACTCGGCGGTCCAGCCACCGGTGGCAGCGCGGGCGGGTGGTTGCGGCACCAGGCGGCGCTGAACAAGGCGGGCAGACCCGCCGTGGGGCAGGAGGGTGGTTATTAGTTGCATAGCTAATTACAATGGGCTAGCCTGGGTGGCGTGTTCGACTCCTGCCTGTACTTCAACACCACGGCGCTGGGCCGCCTGCTGGAACGGCAATGGGCGGCAGCGTTTGCCCACCACGGGCTGACGCCCCCGCAG
>DATLVT010000670.1:0-3894 GCA_035577105.1 Polyangia bacterium | reverse complement strand
CGGGCGCCGGGCTCAATCAGGCGTGGATAACCGGCGGCGGGTCGGTGTTGTCATAAGGAGCGGAAGCCATGAGTGCCATCATACGTCTTGCCAGTGGGCCGTGCGCCTCATCGACGTTGTCGGGAACGGATACGGGTTATCCATGGGAGGATGGCGACGTGCTTTATGCCGACGATTTGAACAAGGCATTTCTACCGGCCGATGGCAGGCTACTGCCCACGACCGACGTGGGGCTGACTTCCGGCGCGTATTGGAACAATGGAGGTTTTGTTTGTATCATTCCCTGATCCTGGCAGCACTGTTCTCGCTGTTTTCGTTCTCGGCCCGCGCGGCGTGTCCGTCCGTCACCGGTCCGACGTGTGGCGATCCGATGCAGACCACGACATCGCATTCGGTCATGTATGCCACCGCTTACGGTGTGAAGGCGGACGGCGTCACATCCGACGATGTGGCGTTGAAGGCGGCGATTGACGCCTGCGCGGCGAAGGGAACGAAGCTGATTTTGCCGCCGGGACGTATCCTGTTGACGGGTGCGGCCACGAGCAACCTGAAGAACTGCCACATCGAGGGCGCGGGCGTCCTGGCTGGCAAGCAAGGCGACATCGCCAGCATGGGGACGTTGTTTCTGCTTACATCGACCACGGTGAAACCGTTCACCATCGAGAGCCATTGGAAAGTATCCGGGGCCGGCTTCTACTGGCCAAATCAAACGACCGGGACAACAGTCTATCCGTTTCTCATGTCCCCGGCGACGCCGAGCACGGGAACCACGGCCTGGACCTTGGATAACGTCACCATCGTTAACGCATACAACGGAGTCCAGGCCAACGGTGGCGCCTTCTTTATCCAAGACTCATTGATGTACGCGGTCAACGAATTGTTCGAGTTCTCCAATATCGGAGATAGTTTCAAGGTCAATAACGTCCATTTCACACCAGGGCCGTGGTTTAATTTAACCAACTTCGCCGCCGCGCACCTCCTGGGCGCGGTGACGAGCAACAATATCGTTTTTCGGTTCATGGGCGGCGGCACGGTCCCCGTCATCAACATGCAACTGGCCAACGTGGCGGGTTACGCGTGGCGCTACGGCATCGTGGTTGAAAGCGGCGTCGCCGTGGCTCAGACGAGCGTAGACTGGCAGATGGACGCGACCGGAACGATCCTGGAGACCAGACCCGGCGGACAATGGGCGAGTGGCAACACCATGCGCGGCAGCGGCATTTGTCGGCATGAAGACCAGGACAACAGTGCAAATGTTGGAAACGCGCCGTGCTTCAAATTCGCCGGAGGGAATAACAATAGCAACTTTAATCTTAACGATTTCGCCGGAACAAGCGTCGGGTCGTTCATCGAAAACGACGGGGCCAATATCACGCTTAACAACGTCTCGGCGAGCGTGGGTCGAGGGCCAGGCCCCAGCGGGGACGGTGCGGATTACTATTTGATCCGGTCTACCCAGAATTATGGGGGCCTTAATATCCACGTCAAAGACAGTTCTTTCAGTGGCGTCGCGGGCGGCACGAAGACCCACGGAATAAAGACGACAACGGCGGCGTCTCGCATCACGGCGCAAAACAACGGCTTTATCTATTTCAACGATGTGCTTGACGTTCAGGCCGCGCCGACGACGATCATCACTGGAAACTGGATGGATGCCACGACCGGCGCTGAGTCCATCGTGTCGGCGACCCTGGCGAGTTCTGGGCTCAATGTGACTTATGCCAACAATCAACTTGATAAACCCACGAAGGCGGTCGCGACGGCGTGCGGCGCCGGTTGCGTGACCAACTCGGTGTTCTCGGGGTTTATTCAGATCGGCACTGGCACGGTGACTTCCGGCACGCTCACGTTGCCGTGGGCATCGGCTGGCAGCGCGTGTAATTTCTGGCTGAACGGTTCCGGTCCCGCCATCGCGGCGACGGTGGCCTCTCCCAGAGCGTGGAACTGGACAACCGCCGGGGCGGTCGATGTCGGGGGTCGGCAGGTGTTCTATGCGTGTCCGGTACAGTAGGGGAACGAGAATGGGACCGGAGGGCCGCATATGCGCGTGGCGTTAACCGGAGGAGCATACCAGGCACGTAGTGTTATTGCTTCCGCGCAACGCTCCGTGAACCTCTATGTCGAGCCCCTCCCCGAGGCGCAGGGCGAGCCGTCACGCGCCGCGCACTACCCGACGCCGGGCCTGACGCTGTTCGGCACGATCGGCGCCGGCCCCATCCGCGGACTTTACCGGGCGGCGGACGGTGAGACGTTCTGTGTGTCTGGGACGGGCTTTTACCGACTGAACCTGCCGGCCGGGACCGGCGCCCTCATCGGCGCCATCGACGCCGCCACGCCCGCGTATAAGCCGGTCGGCATGGTCGATAACGGGCTGGAAGTGGTTATCGTGGACGGCGGACCGACGGGTTGGAGCTACAACCTTTCATCCACGGTATTTGGCCCGATCACCGATCCGAACTTCCAGGGCTCCGTGAGAGCGGATTATCTCGATGGTTATTTCCTGTTCTCGCACCCCGGCAGCATCATATCGCCGCCCATATTCTACTCCTCCGACTTTCTCGCCCTGACGTTCGATCCGTTATGGATCGCCAATAAAATCGGCTTCAGCGATCTGCTGCGAACGGTTGTCGTGACACGGCGCACGATCTGGCTGATCGGCGACAGGACGACCGAGATATGGTCGAACACCGGCAAGCCAGACTTTCCGTTCGAGGCGCAGCCGGATGTGTTCATCGATCACGGCATCGTCGCGGTATATAGCGTCGCCACCTTCGACAACGGCGTCTTCTGGCTGACGGCGGACAGGACCGGCCAGGGCATCGTGCTGCAAGGCGCGGGGTATCAAACCAAGCGGATTTCAACCTATGCCATCGAGGCGGAAATAGCCGGTTATACCGACATCAAAGACGCCATCGGCTACTGTGTCCAGTATCTCGGCCATACGATGTATGTCCTCACGTTCCCCATCGCCGATAAAACCTGGGTCTACGACATAACCACCGGGCACTGGCACGAGTGGCTGTGGACCGATCCCGCGACGGGGCTCAACCACAGGCACCGCTCGAACTGCTTTTGCGCGATCGAGGGCGGCACCGCCGGCGGCATGTTGCTTGTCGGCGACTGGCAGAATGGAAACGTCTATAAACTCGACCAGAACGCGTTCACCGACAACGGCGCGGCGATCCACCGTCTCCGATCATTTCCGCACATGCTGCAAGACGGCAGGCGCGTGTTCTACAATGAGTTTCTGGCCGACATGGAGGCCGGCACGGCGACCGGCGATACCAGTGTCTCATTGCGCTGGTCGAACGACCGTGGCCACACCTGGGGCACGCCCGTCGCGCAGTCGCTGAACACGAGCGGGACGCTGACATCGATGCAATGGCAACGGCTCGGACTGGCGCGCGACAGGGTCTGGGAACTGTCGTGGACGGCGGGAGGCATGGTGGCGTTGCAGGGCGCGTGGATCGACGCCGTGGTGGGCGACGCGCCCACGGCGGCTCCAGCGGCGGCGGACGCCTGACATGACCGGGGAAAGGCACGTCCCATTTCCGACGCCGATGGCGCCGGTCGTTGACGCGGAAGGCAGGCTGACCGTCGCGTGGATCGCGTGGTTCCGCATGATCGATGCGCGCATCGGCGGGTTCAATGATGTCATGTTGCCCTCCGGCGTGACCTGGACCAGCGGCACGGGCGCGCCGATCGCGGCGCAGCCTGTCGGCTCGCTGTATTCCCAGGAGGACGGAACGGTTGGGGCGACGCTCTACGTCAGTCAGGGCGGCGGCGTGTGGACGGTGGTGGGATGACGCCGCCTTTCGTCATCTTCGCTCTACCGAGAAGCAGAACAGCATGGCTGGCGCACTGGCTGGCGCATGTCTCCGGCGCTCGCGTGGG
>DATLVT010000669.1:0-4618 GCA_035577105.1 Polyangia bacterium | reverse complement strand
CGATGGCCCGCCGGGCTTCGGCGATCTCGCGCACCGCCATGAGGTCGCGGTCCGGATCCAGCGTGGTCACGGTGCCGGGACCTGCCTCCGCCGCCTCTGCTCCAGCCCCGGCCATCGCGATCACCGACCGCCTCTCACGCTCAGACATCCTGGCCAGAATGCCATGCGCGGCCGTCGGTTGCCATGGTGGCGGAAAACGGTCACGGTGAGACGATGGGGCGCCGCCCAGCCAGGTTGCCGTCACCGTCGCTGGCGGGGTTGGCGCGGGCTGGCCTGGGGGCCATGATCCTGGCGACGGGCCTGATGTGCGGACGTTTCAAGCAGCCGGCCGCGCCGTCACCGTCGACGGCGGCGGTGGCGGCAAGAGGGGAGTCGGCGGCGGACGAAGGCGCCCCCGCGGTGGTGCGGGCGCGCGCCCTGGTGGCCCGGATGACGCTGGACGAAAAGGTCAGCCAGATGGTCAACGACGCGCCGGCCATCCCCAGGCTGGGCATCCCCGCCTACGACTGGTGGAGCGAGGCGCTGCACGGCGTGGCGCGGGCCGGGGTGGCCACGGTGTTTCCCCAGGCGATCGGGCTGGCGGCGACGTGGGACGAGACGCTGCTGGGGCAGGTGGCAGCGGCCATCTCCGACGAGGCGCGGGCCAAATACCAGGCCGACGTCGCCCGGGACGGGGGCTCCGGGCGCTATCACGGCCTGACGTTCTTTTCGCCCAACGTGAACATCTTTCGCGACCCGCGCTGGGGGCGAGGCCAGGAGACGTACGGCGAGGATCCCTTCCTGACCGCGCGCCTGGCGGTGTCGTTCATTCGCGGCCTGCAGGGAGATGACCCGCGCTATCTGAAGGTGGCGGCCGTCGCCAAGCACTTCGCCGCGCACAGCGGTCCCGAGGCCGGCCGCCACGCCTTTGCGGTCGAGGTCGGCGAACACGATCTGCGCGACACCTATCTGCCCCAGTTCGAGGCCGCCGTGCGCGAAGGCGGCGTGCAGGGGATCATGCCCGCCTATAATCGGCTGAACGGCCAGCCGTGCGCCGCCAACCCACGCCTGCTGGGAGACCTCCTGCGCGGCGAATGGGGTTTTGACGGCGTGGTGATCAGCGACTGCGGCGCCATCGACGACATCGTCCACGGTCACCACGCGGCCGGCGACGCCGCGCAGGCGGCGGCGGCCGCGGTGAAGGCCGGCACCGATCTCAGCTGCGGCGATTCCTTCCGGGCGCTGGGGGCGGCGGCGCGAGCCGGCCTGGTGGACGAGGCGACGATCGATCGCGCGGTGACGAGGCTCTTCGCCGTGCGCTTTCGCCTGGGGATGTTCGACGCGCCGGCGCGCGTTCCCTTTTCCGCCATCGCGCCGTCGGTGATCGACTCGCCCGAGCACCGGCGGCTGGCGCGGCGCGCGGCCCAGGAGTCGCTGGTGCTGCTGGAGAACCGCCGCGACCTTCTGCCGTTGCGCCCGGAGATTCGCCGCCTGGCGGTGATCGGGCCGGGCGCCGACGACGTGGGTGTGTTGCTGGGGACGTACCACGGCACGCCGTCGCGGGCGGTGACCATCCGCGCCGGGATCGCCGCCGCGGCCGCGCCACGCGGGATCGCCGTTGCCTATGCGCGCGGCGACGCTCCCGGCGGCAGCGCCCAGGAGTCGTACACCGCTAGCGCGCGCGCCCTGGCCGTCGCCGCCCACGCCGACGCCGTGGTGCTGACCCTGGGTCTGTCCCCCGCCATCGAAGGCGAAGAAGGAGACACCCCCGGTCCGCTGGCCGGCGATCGCGCCGACATCGAGCTGCCGCCCGCGCAGGATCGCCTGCTTCGCTCCGTCGCCGGGCTGGGCAAGCCGACGGTCCTGGTGCTGACCGGCGGCGGCGCGCTGGGTCTGCAGTGGGCCCAGCAGCACGTCGACGCCATCCTCATGGCCTTTTATCCCGGCGAAGAAGGCGGCACCGCCGTGGCCGACGTCCTCTTCGGCGACGTCAACCCGGCGGGCCGGCTGCCGGTCACGTTCTATCGCTCCGTGCGGGCGCTTCCACCGTTCACCGACTACCGCATGGACGGCCGCACCTACCGCTATCTGCGCCAGCCGCCGGTCTATGCGTTCGGGCACGGCCTGTCGTACACCACGTTCCGCTACGCGAATCTGCAGGTGACGTCCGTGGGCGACGTCTTCACCGTCCACGTCGACGTCGACAACACCGGCCCGCGCGCCGGCGACGAAGTGGTCCAGGTTTACGCCAGCGCCCTGGCACCGCCCGTTCCCGCCCCCCAGCGCTGGCTGGTCGGCTTCACCCGCCTCTCACTGCATCCTGGCGAGCGCAAGACGCTGAACATCCCTTTGCCCGCCCACGCCTTCTCCCTGGTCGACCCCAGCGGGCGACGCCAGCTGTTTCCCGGCGATTACGCCGTCACCGTCGGCGGCCGCCAGCCCGGCGACGCCGCCCCAGGATTGACGGCGCACCTGACCATTGCCGCCGCCGCTCGCTGACCGGTCGCTCTCAGGGGGTGGAGGCTGGTTTGTTGCCGAAGCCGAGATCGATGCTGTCGAGGTCAGGACCGGTCCCGCCCAGCACCTTGTCCACGGCGAAACGGAGGAGGTCGCCCTTGATCGGTTTGACGATCCAGCCCTTGACGCCGGCGTCCCGGGCGCGGCGGATCACCGACGGTTGTCCGTCGCTGGTCAGAATCAGAAATGGAACCTGGCAGCCGGTCTGCTGGCAGGCGACGATCAGGTCCAGGCCGCCCATGCGGGGCATGTTCAGATCGCACAGGACCAGGTCCAGCTCGCCGGCGGTGCGGATTTTTTCCAGGCCGTCCAGGCCGTCGCACGCCTCCAGCACGTCATAGCCGCCCGGGGTCAGGGCGTTTCGCACCTGCTCCCGGATCGAGCTCGAGTCATCGATGACCAGGACGCGCTTCACGCTTCCCGGATCGGCGGAATGACGGCGACTCTGAAGGCGCGCTATTCGACGACGCGGTCGATCCGTTGCAGCGCCCCTTCGCGCAGGCCAAAGCGGAGGCGGATCTCGCGAATGTTGGCCACCGTCAGCGTCGAGATGGGCAGCTCGACGGGGATGCCTTCCGCGCTCCACTGCCGGTCGGCCAGCTCGAAGACCAGGTTGGCGGTCTGCACGCCCAGCGCATCCAGATCGGGGACGACGGCGAACGTTCCAAAGTGGGCCTCTTCGCTGACCAGGGCGGCGACGCCCACGATGACCGGGGCGTCCAGCGCCGCGGCGCCTGCCCGCCACGCCGTCTCCAGGAATTCCGCGCCCTGAAGTAGTCGGTTGTCGTTGAGCACCCACAGCGCGTCGATCGGGGCCCCCCCCTTCAGCTTGCGCAGGGCGGCCTGGACCTCGCGCGGGTCGGGATCGGCCGACACCGGTATCGCGACCAGCTCGATCTGTTCCTTGGCCGCCAGCGCTCGTTGCCGTTCGATGAAGGCGCGGAACACCGGACGATGGATCACGCCCACGCGCCGCACCGGCGTCTTGACGATGTCGCGCAGGCGGACGAACGCCGACACGCCGGGGACCTCGTAGGTGACGCCGGTGCTGTTGGGAATCTGGGGATGCATCTCCTCGAGGAAAGAAGACATCGCCACCACCGCGGGGATGCCAGGCCCGATCGCCGCGCCGGCGGCGCGCGCCGCCTGATAGCCGCGGTAAAGCTTGATGGTGCGGTTGTCCATCACCACGACGGCCGAGGCCCCGCTGTGTTCTAGGGTGTCGCCGAAGCTCTGGGCCGTCGTCCTGGTGTCGACCAGCTGGGTTTGAACGTCAAAGTCCTTCTTCAGCTCGTTCACCAGGGTGCGCCGGACGGCGTGAAACGACGGCGAGTCGGGCATGGCCACCAGCACCAGCGGTTTGCCGGGCCGGCGTGGCGGATCGGCGGACAGCACCGGCGGGGCCGCCGCCGTGGGGAAGACATGGGCGCAGCCCCCCAGAGGCAGGATGGCCGCCACCGCCAGCACGGTGGCGCAAAGACGGAGGGATCGCCGCGTTGCCAGCCGGCTCATGGCAGCCTCCAGGCGTCGACGCCCAGCATCCGGTTGGTGGCGCCGTCCAGCGCGCGAAACTGGCTGACGATCAGCTCGCGTGCGGCGGGGTTATTCACGCCCACCGAGGGCAGCCTGACCCTCACGGCGCTCAGCTCATGCACGTGCAGGGGCAGGCGGCTGCGTTCGGTCATGTCGCGCACGGCGGCCGTGGGGGCCACGACGCCGTCGGTGGCGCCCAGCTGCAACAGCGGCAGCAGGTCCTCCATCTTCGTCACGCGCTTGACCTTGATGTCGGCCGCGCCGACCAGGTTGGCCACGAAGCCTTGCGTGGCCGCTCGCCCCAGCAGATCGACGGCGCCGATGGCCTTGCCGGAGAGCGATCCCTCGACAGCGTCGCCCACCGACAGCAACGAGTAGGTCTCCCAGTCCAGGGTCCCGCGGAGGCCCTGCAGGGCCGGTGGGACCGACTGGCTGACCAGCAGCGCGCCGATGCCCATGACGGCGTCGGGCGGGCGGGCCGCCATCGCTTCTTCAAAGTCGCGGAAGCGACCGAACACGGTGACGTTCAGCGCGGGCAGCTTGCCCTTCAGCACCCGCTCCAGCTCGGCGAACTTGCTCTCGGTGTGCA
>DATLVT010000668.1:0-7148 GCA_035577105.1 Polyangia bacterium | reverse complement strand
TGTCGGCGCCGCTGGCGCTGGCCGGCGACCACCACCGTCGCCGTCACGGCGGCAGCCGCGCTGACAGCGCCGGCGCCGGCCCTTGTGACAGTGACAGTGTCAGCGCGGGCGACGGCGCGGCCGGCGACGACGGGCCCGACGAGGATCTCGGCCTGCTGCGACACCTCGACAACGTCGTCCACGTGACCGACTGGTCGCCGCTGGTGGGCGCCTTGCCCGCCCCCAGCGACGAGGGGCCGGCCCCGCTGCTCTTCGGCGTCACCGGCCGCTGGCGCTGATGCGCGGCGGCCCCAGCCGCCAGCTAGCCGTACAGCCGCCGCATCAACCAGCGCACCAGGCGTAACGTTCGTGCTCGATAAGGAAACGTCAGCTGCCGGGCGATCAGCGGCGACAGAAATCCCAGCAGCGGGTGATCCTCGACGATGGTTTCCACGCGACAGAACTGACGCAGGCCTTCGGGGCCGTGGCGATAGCCAAGCCCGCTTTGCTTGACGCCACCAAGGGGCGCCTCGACGCAGAAGTAATTCACCAGCACGTCGTTCACGCACACGCTGCCGGATTGCAACCGGCGCGCGATGGCCCGCCCGCGCGCGGCGTCGCCCGACCAGACGCTGCCGGACAGACCCAGCGTCGAATCGTTGGCCACGCGCAGGGCCTCCTCGGCGTCGGCGACGCGCATGATGGGCAACACCGGGCCAAAGGTCTCCTCGCGCATCACCTTCATCTCGGGCGTGGCGTCGGCCAGCAGGGTGGGGGCGAAAAATTGTCCGCGGAGATCCTCGCGCGCGGCGCCGCCCGCCACCACCCGCGCTCCCCTGGCGACCGCGTCGGCGATGTGGTCCTCGGCGACGGCCATCTGGCGCGGAAAGGTGATGGCGCCGATGTCGATGGCCACCGGCGCGTCGGCATCGGTCGACGACGGCGGACCCTGGCGCAGGCGGTTCACCTCGTCGGTGCACAGCGCGATGAATCGATCAGCGACCGGCGCCTCGACCAGCACGCGTTCGGTGCGGATGCAGACCTGACCGCTGTGGGCGAACGCGCTCCAGACCGCGGCGTGCGCGGCGCGCGGCAGGTCGGCGTCGGCCAGCACCACCATCGCCGATTTGCCGCCCAGCTCGACCACGGCGGGGATCAGACGTTCCCCGGCGGTCCTGGCGATCTCGCGACCGGCGGCCTGGCTGCCGGTGAAGAAGATCATGTCCACCTGCTGGCACAGGGCGCGTCCGGCGTCGGCCCGTCCTGCCACCACCTGAAAGACGTCCGGCGGTAACCCCGTCTCTCGCCACAGAGTCTGGATGTGCAACGACGTCAGCGGCGTCCACTCTGACGGCTTCAGCACCACGGCGTTGCCGGCCACCAGGGGGGCCACGCAGTCGGCAAAGTTGTTCAGCACCGGCCAGTTCCAGGGACCGATCACCCCCACCACCCCGCGCGGGTGATAGACCACCCGGGCCCGCTTGTTGGCGAAGATCAGGGGGTGCCGCAGATCGTCGCGGAGGGCCTTTCGCCCGTGTCGGCCGGTGTAGAAACGGGTCAATTCGCAGGTATAGAACAGCTCGATCAGCTCGGCCTCATAGCGGGGTTTTCCGCTTTCAGACACCAGGGTTTCGACAAGGGCGGGGTCCGCGAGCATGCGCTTGACCAGGCGCCGCAGCGCCTGGCCCCGGGCGGCGGGCGACAGGGCGCCCCAGGCCGGCTGGGCGGTGCGGGCCCGCTGCACCGCCGCGGTGACGTCGTCCGGGGTCTGGCACGTGATCTCCCGCACTAAGACGCCGGTGGCGGGGTTCACGATCCGGAGCGGCTCGGGAGCGGACACGCACATTCTTTTACACCGAATGCTCGCGGGGGCGGCGTAAACTGGCGGCCATGCAGCACCCCCTTGGATTGGCCTTGCCGACGCGGTTCGCGTCGTTCCTGTTTTTCTCGCTGATCGCGGCGACGTCGTGCGGGCGATCGGATCTGTTCAGCGCCAAGCACTGTCCGCCCAGCGAGCCCAACTGCGTGATCGGCTCGGACAATGACGGCGGCTTTGGTCCCGATGCATTTCCACGCGTCGACGGCGGCAGCGGCGGACGCGGGGGCAGCGGCGGCACGGGCGGACGCGGGGGCAGCGGCGGCATGGGCGGGCGCGGGGGCAGCGGCGGCACGGGCGGACGCGGGGGCAGCGGCGGCAGCGGTGGAATTGGCGGGACCGGCGGGATCGGCGGACGCGGGGGCAGCGGCGGCGCGACGACCTGTCCGCCCGGCAATCCCGAGAACTGCACCAACGGACGCGACGACGACTGTAACGGCCGCATCGATTGCGCCGACCCGGCCTGCTTTGGCAATCGCGCCTGCATCACCATCGGTCAGGAGGTCTGCAACAACGGCCTCGACGACGACGAGGACGGCTTGATCGACTGCGCCGATCCCGACTGCGCCGGCAACGCGGCCTGTCGCCCCAACATGGGGATGGAGATCTGCGACAACGGGAAGGACGACAACGGCGATCGGCTGATCGACTGCAGCGATCCCCAGTGCGTCAAGTTCCCCGGCTGCCTGACCGTCGACTGCACCTCCGACGTCGACTTCGGAACGCTGGCCACGCACGATGCCAGCGTCACGCGCACGCTGGACACGCGCCGGGCTCCGCGCGAGTTTGCCACCTGCGCCACGCCCGGTGGCCGCGGCCGCGTCGGCCGATTCCAGCTGAACGCGCCCGCCGACGTTCGCCTGGATTTCAGCCAGCCGACCGGCGCCGCCCACGTGGTGGCGCTGTTCCGCGCCGGCGCCAATCAGGCCTGCGACCAGAACCTGGTCACCTGCGTCCAGGCGGGCCAGGATCCCAGCACCACGCGCACGTTCGCCGGCCTGGCCGCGGGGACGTACTGGTTGATCGTCGAATCGTTCCCCGGCGCCCCCGCCGCCACGACGGTGACGCTGTCGACGGGCAGCACCGCCATGCCGGAGATCTGCAACAACGGCAAGGACGACGACGGCAACGGCCTCATCGACTGTCAGGATCTGGCCTGTCGCAACGACGCCGCCTGCACCACCAGCCTGTGCGTGCCCGACGTGGCCTTGGGGACGTTGATCGTCGACGGCCCGGCGAAATCTGTCACCGTCGACACCCGCACCAACACCAACCGGTTCCACCCGACCTGCGCCGGCACGTCGACGGCCGGCGATCGCACCATCAGCCTCACGCTGCCCGAGGCGGGCGGCATCCTGGTCGATTACACGCAGCAGGGACAGCACACCTTCGCCCTGTTCGAGCTGCCGCCGCCCGGTCAGGCGTGCGACGCCAGCCAGCTGGACTGCATCCTGGAGACGCGGACCCAGTCGTCGTTCGCCATCACCAACGTGGCGGCCGGCCGCTACCTGTTCATCATCAAGGCCGCCAGCCCCAACCAGGAAGGACGGCTGGACCTGCGCATCTCGGCCTTCAAGAACCGGCAGGTCGAGATCTGCGCCAACGGGATCGACGACGACGGCAACGGCCTCATCGACTGCGCCGATCCGGAGTGCTTTGGCGTGGGCAGCTGCACCGCCTCGTCGTGCATGCCTGACCTTGACCTGGGGACGTTGAGCCTGGGCGGCGTCAAGTCGACCACGCTGGACATCACCACCGGGCGCGACCTGTACCAGACCAAGTGCGGCCGCGGGAACGGCAAGGAAAAGGTGGTGCGCATCACCCTGACCGAGCCGATGGGCCTGGGGGTCAACTGCACGGAGACCGGCTCGCAGGTGCTGGAGCTGGCGCAGCAGGTGGCGCCCCTCGATGCCTGCAACGACAACGAGGTCAGCTGCGGCGATCCCGAGGTCATCCCCTTCGGCTGCTCGTACATCATCCCCAGCCTGCAAGCCGGCCAGTACAACCTGATAGTCGAGGCCTTCCAGTCGGGCACCGAGGGGACCGTGCGCCTGACCCTGAGCGGCGAGCGCGAGGTGGTGCGCGAGATCTGCGACAACGGCATCGACGACGACATGGACGGCGCGACCGACTGCGCCGACCGCAAGTGCGTGACCTCTCCGCTGTGCGCCAAGTTCGCCTGCCGCCCGGACAAGTCGCTGGGCGTCTTGCCCCTGGACGGCAATCCGGTCTCGGTGGCGGTCGAGACGTCGATGTCCGTCGACGATCAGCACATGACCTGCACCAGCGCCGCGGGCGGGCAGGACGCGGTGGTCGACTTCCAGTTGCCGTCGAAGGCGGACGTCACCATCGAATGGGCGCAGGTGGGCAGCCACGTGCTGGCGGTCTATTCCAACGACGGCGTGCTGCTGGCCTGCGACGCCGGCATGCTGGTCAACTGCATCATGTCGGCCAGCCAGACCACGGGGATGCAGCTGCTCAAGGGCCTGCCTGCCGGCAAGTACCACCTGGTCGTCGACGCCGACAAACCAGGCAGCGAGGGCGGCGTCGTCCTGCAGCTCTCCGGTGTCGTTTCCCCCTGATATTCCAGCGCGCGGTCTGCGATAACGTCCGGACGTGAACTTCGATCCGGATCCTGAACAGCAGCTGATCGCTGATATGGCGCGGGCGTTCGCGGAGCGCGAGCTGGCGCCGCGGGCCGTCGCGCGCGATCGCGATCATCTGTTTCCCGAGGCGGAGATGCGCCGCCTGGGGGAGCTGGGTTTGCTGGGCGTGACGGTGCCGGCGGCCTGGGGCGGGTCGGAGGCGGGGCCGGTGGCGCTGGCCCTGGCCGTGCGCGAGGTGGCGCGCGCCGACGCCTCGGTGGCCGTCACCATGTCGGTGACCAACATGGTCGCCGAGATCCTGGCCCGCTGCGGGACCGACGAGGCCCGGCGCGTTCATCTGCCCGCCCTGTGCAGCGGCGACGCCGTGGCCGGCGCCTTCGCGCTGTCCGAGGCGCAGGCCGGCAGCGATCCGCGCGCCATGACCACCACCGTCGAGCGCTCGCCCACCGGCGGTTACGTCATCACCGGACAGAAGCTGTGGACCACGTCGGGCGATCGGGCCGGCGTCCTGATCGTGGCCGCCCGCCATGGCGCTTCGATGGCGGCCCCCGGCTATTCGGCCTTCGTGCTGCCCACGCCTGCGCCTGGCCTGACGCCCGGCAAGCGCGAGCGCAAGATGGGGCAGCACGGGTCATCGACCATGGCCATGACCTTCGACGCGGTCACCGTGGCGGCGGACGCCTTGCTGTCGGGCGAAGGGGACGGCCTGCGCGTGGCGCTGGCGGGCCTGGGCAGCGGGCGCATCGGCATCGCCGCGCTGTCGATCGGGATCGGGCAGGCCGCCCTGGAGGCGGCCCGCCGCCACGTGCGCGAGCGCGAGCAATTCGGCGCGCCCCTGGGCGCGCTGCAGGCGATCCAGTTCATGCTGGCCGACGCGGCCACCGGCCTGGACGCCGCGTGGCTGTCGACGTTGCAGGCCGCCTGGCGCAAGCAAACCGATCAGCCGTTCGTGCGCCAGGCCTGCCAGGCCAAGCTGCTGGCATCGGAGATCGCCAACCAGGTGTGCGATCGGGCCATTCAGATGCTGGGCGGTTACGGGTACACCCGCGACTTCCCCGTCGAGCGCTATTTCAGGGATGCGCGCGTGACCACGCTGTACGAAGGGACCAGCCAGATCCAGCGCCTGGTGATCGCCCGCGAGCTTCTGCGCGAGGCAGGGAGCAGCCGCGCGCCGATCTGATAACATCGAAGGCGCAGTGCCAGACGAGAAGCGAAAGATCCGGATCCTGGTGGCCAAGCCCGGCCTGGACGGCCACGATCGCGGCGCCAAGGTGGTGGCGCGCGCCCTGGCCGACGCCGGTTACGAGGTCATCTATACCGGCCTGCACCAGACGCCCGAGATGATCGCGGCCACCGCGCTGCAGGAGGGGGTCGACGCCGTCGGCCTGTCGATCATGTCGGGCGCGCACATGACCCATTTCCCGGCTGTCATGCAGGCGATGCGGGACAAAGGGGTGGGGGACGTGGTGGTGTTCGGCGGCGGCATCGTGCCCGACGACGACGTGGTGGCCCTGAAGGCGCTGGGTGTGGCCGAGATCTTCAAGCCCGGCTCGTCCACGCAGGCCATCGTCGACTGGATCGAACGCGACCTGCGGCCGCGCCTGGAAGGAGCCGCCGCGTGAGCCGAGACCGGCGAGCGACGCTGGTGGCCTGGGCGGCGGCCCTGGTTTTTCTTGCCGGGGCCCCGGTGGCCCGGGCCAACGCCCAGCCCAAGAGCGAAGAGGCCCGCGTGGCCGAGGTGCTGCAGTCGACGCTGGTGGCCCACGGGGCCGAGGTGCACCGCTGCTTTGAAAAGGCGCTGGCCGACAGCATGGACGTGGCCGGCAAGCTGGAGCTGGAGGTCGACGTCGGCGAGGGCGGCCACATCACCAGGGCGGAGCCCGCGTCGGACGAGGTGAAATCGCCGGTGCTGCTGGCCTGCCTGCAAGAGATGGCGCAGACCTGGTCGCTGGTCGGCATCGACGCCGGCAGCAAGGTGATCGTCCCGCTGACCTTCGAAGGGCAGATGTCCCAGTGGGTGGTGAAGGCCGCTGATGCGCCGGCGCGCGGACCGGCCGCCGCCAGGCAGCACGGGGCGGCAGGCGCGCCGTTCTCCGTCAAGGTGCTCATCGACGAGGCCACCATGCGCGCCCGCCAGGCGTCGATGTCGCTGCTGACCATCTCGCCGGCCAATCGCATCGCCATGCACCGCCATCCGGGCGCGGAGATCCTGTACGTCCTGTCGGGGCACACGCGCATCCTGGGACCGCCGGGGACGGCGCCCGAAAAATTGTCGGAAGGGACGGCCATCTTCATTCCTGCCGGCATGCCGCACGTCATCGAGAACATGGTGCGCACGTCGCCTGTGTCGATGCTGCAGGTGTTCGCGCCGATGGGTCCCGAACGCGTCTACCGCGATCCCACCGACGCCCGGGGTCGGGCGGCCTTCGAGGTCATTCGCGACGCCGGCCGCGCCAGGGGCCCGGCGGGCGCGCACCTGACGGTGGCCTCACTGGCGACGTCAGCCAAGCCGGTGTCACTGCCAGGGGGGGCCGCCAGGGGTCACGCTCGCGTGCTGCTGGATCCCGCGTCGACGGGCAGCAGCGCCGCCAGCGTCACCATCATCGAGGCAGAGCCGGGCGCCGAGCTGCCCCGCCAGGTCAACGAAGGATCGGCGGCGTTGCTGTTCGTGCTCAGCGGCGGCGGCC
>DATLVT010000667.1:0-2796 GCA_035577105.1 Polyangia bacterium | reverse complement strand
GGAATCACCGTCGAGTTCCAGGGCGGCGCCACCGCCGGCCAGATCTCCGTGGTCCCCTGCGCCGACCCCTCCTCGGCGCCCACCGGTTTCAAGATCATGGTCGGCTCGGGGGGGCAGTTCTGCTGGGACATCGACACCAGCTCGACCGTCAGCTTCACGACGCCGCCCCCGGTCATCGTCTGCATGCACTATCCCCAGGTCGGCCCGGAGTGCCCCAACCCGCCCGACACGACCGTGGCAGAGTGTGACTATCGGCTGGTCCACGACGACGGTACGGGCTTTCAGAACGTCACCTCCTCGCTGGATACGGTGAACAACATCATCTGCGGCACCGCCAGCTCGCTGTCACCGTTCGCCATCATCGAACCGCTGGACACGACCAAGCCGGTGTTCAGTCACGTCCCCGGCCCGATGGTCGTTTACGCCGGCAGCACCGCCGGCGCCAAGGTCACCTATGCCAAGCCCACCGCCACCGACGCCGTCGACGGCGTCCGACCCGTGACCTGCTCGCGCGCGTCAGGCACGACGTTCCCGGTCGGCAAGACGACCGTCACCTGCTCGGCCGCCGACAAGACCGGCAACCTGGCCCAGGTGGCCTTCACCGTCTGGGTCCAGTACCAGGCGCCGGCCGACGGGACGTTCTTCTTGAGCCCGATCCGCCCCAACGGCAGCTCGATCTTCTGCATCGGAAGAGCGGTGCCGGTGAAGTTCAAGCTGACCGGCGCCAGCGCCGGCATCACCAACCTGGCGGCCAGGCTGGTGGTCACCAAGATCGCCAACACCATCCACGGCACCATCACCGACGTCGGCGACGAGGATGGCGAGGACGCCGACTTCATCTTCAAGTTCCGCCCCGGACAGAAGATCTACGACTACCGCTGGAAGACCCGTGGACAGACGCCCGGCACCTACCAGCTTCGCGCCGAGCTGGGCGATGGGGTTTCGCACCAGGTCGAGGTATCGCTGAAGGCGCCCCACTAGCGCCTGGTCCGGGTGTCTTTCAGTCTGTTCAGTCGATCTGTACAGATTGTTCAAGGCCCCCGCGGTCCCCATCAAATCCCCGGTGATTCTCGCGGTCATCGCTTGGCATCGTGGTTGCTTTACTACGCGGCCAGGAGGATACGGACATGAAGACGATTCCGGCGAGTGTTGTGGTGGTGGCGTTCTCGGTTCTTTCGGGTTGCGCGGGTACGGCGGTCACTCAGCGTGGGACGGTCGTCTCGCGCGGCGAATCGATCAGGGCCTTCGCAGCGGGGCCTGCAGAGGTGCACGCCTTTTCAATGGAGCGCGGGGGCAAGGTCTTCACCGCGGTGGCGGTCAGCGGCACCGACGCCGACTGCGCCCAGGCGTCGGCGCGGACCGAGACGCCCATCGCGTCCGACCGGGTGAAGGTCGTGACCCTGGCATCGGGCCAGGTCGCTTGCCTCTCCACCCCCGGCCAACGGAACTACGAGCTGCTGTGGCACGCGCGAACGGCTCCGGCGGCGGAGCCCACCACCGCCACGGTGGCGCACAACCAGCAATGACCAAGGCCGAACCCGCTGACGATGACGCTGGGCCGCCCTCTTCGCGGTCCAGCATCCCGAGCGACGCCCCTCGGCCTCTAGGCCTTGCCTTCGTACTTGAACGAGACGTTGACCTTGGCGCGATAGCTGTCGACCTTGCCGTCCTTGATCGTCACGTCCAGCTTCGACACCTCGGCGACGCGCAGGTCACGCAGCGATTTGGAAGCGAGCGAAACCGCGGCGGCCACCGCCTTCTCCCAGGACTCGGTGCTGGTGCCGACGAGCTCGATAACCTTGTAAACGCTTTCGGCCATGTGGTCTCTCCTTGGGTGAGTTAATGCGCCTCGCGGGCGCCGACGCGGCAGAATACGCCGTCACGGCCCCGTGTCCTAGTGCGCCGCCCCTGCGAGTGCGCCGTCGCTAGAGGATGTACTGCGACAGGTCCTCGTCCTTCAGGATCCCGTCCAGCCGCTCGCGCACGTAGGCGGCGGTGATGGGAATCGTCACCTGGCCCAGTTCCGGGGCCTCGAAGGCCAGGTCGTCCAGGACGCGCTCCATGATGGTGTGCAGGCGGCGGGCGCCGATGTTCTCCATGCGAGAGTTCACCAGCGTGGCGATGCGCGCGATCTCGGCGACGGCGTCGGGGCGGATGTCCAGCGTGACCTTCTCGGTGGCCAGCAGCGCCGTGTACTGCTTGGTCAGGGCGTTCTCCGGCTCGGTCAGGATGCGCACGAAGTCGCTGTCCGACAGCGATTCAAGCTCGACGCGGATTGGAAACCGCCCCTGCAGCTCGGGGATCATGTCCTTGGGCTTGGCGACGTGAAAGGCGCCCGCGGCGATGAACAGCACGTGGTCGGTCTTCAGCGCGCCGTACTTGGTGGACACCGTCGATCCCTCGACGATCGGCAGCAGGTCGCGCTGCACGCCCTCGCGCGAGACGTCGGGACCGTGCCCGCCCCCCTCGCGCCCGGCCACCTTGTCGATCTCGTCGATGAAGATGATGCCGGCCTGCTCGGCGCGCCGGATGGCGTCCTTGGTCAGCCGTTCCATGTCGATCAGCTTGGCCGCCTCCTCGTCGGTGATGGCCTCCATGGCCTCGGGCACCGACAGCCGCCGGCGCTTGGTGCGCTTGGATCCCTGCGGCATCATGTCGCGCAGGTTCAGCACCATCTCCTCCATGCCGGTCCCGGAAAAGACGTCGATCACCGACTGGGGCGCGTCGTTGGTGTCGATCTCCACCATCTTGTCGTCCAGCTTTCCTTCGCGCAAAAGCCGGCGCAGGTTCTCGCGG
>DATLVT010000666.1:0-9003 GCA_035577105.1 Polyangia bacterium | reverse complement strand
ATCGGCGTGATGCTGAACGCGCCCCAGTTCCTGTACTTCGCCCGGCTGGCCGCCCACCGGGGTGTCGCCCTGCTCGACGAAGTACAGGAACTGGGGCGCGTTCAGCATCACGCCGATCACGTCGGCGTAGGCCTGCGCGTTGGCTGTTGTGTCGGCACCATAGACCGAGCGGTAGAACGTCACCTCGTCGTCGGTGAGGGGCCGTCGCAGCGCCCTTGCCCCGAAGCGCCGAACGAAGTCGTCCAGGCACCTTGCATCGTTGCCGGGGTCGCCATCGGTGGCGCAGGCGCCGACCACCGCCGCCAGGCGCGTGGCGTCGGTCAGCCTGGCGGCGACGGCGACGCCTGCCTGGAAGTATCCATCGACGTGTTCCTGCTGCAGCGTCTGATCCAGGCGCCGGTAGCTGCCGTGAAGATCCTGGGGAACCGGCTCTCGCTGATCGTCAGGCACCATGGCCAGGACATCGCCCAGCTCCTGCATCAGCGCTTGCCCGGCAGACGGGTTCGAGAGCGACCACGCCGCCAGCGAGGCGACCGTGTTCCGATACTGCGTTGCCGTCAGCCGGCGCAGCCCATCCTGCTGCGGCATCGCGGCCGCGTCGCAAGAGAACCTGACCGCGCTGGGTCCTGGGGCTCCCGCGGGGCCCGCAGGCCCGGGGTGGGAACCACCCGAGCATCCGCCCAGCAACACCGTCCACAGCGCGGCGGCCACGGCCCGTTCACCATCCATCTGCGACGGTAAGGTTCCGTCTGGACGCGCCTTTGGGTCAGGGGAAAGCCGGACACTTTCATTTAGCTGCCTTGTGCGGCTGGCTTCTGCGTCTTCGTTAACACCATGCCTTCAACAATGCGACGTTGGTTACGCGAGGCGACGCTGCTGGCACTGCCCGCTCTTTTCAGCCTGGGGAGCGGCGCTTGCAGCAGCGACAGCACGGGCGCCAGCACCGGCTCGGGCGGGTCCACCGCACCAACCGGAAGCGGAGGTGGCAGCGGCAGCGGCAGCGGCGGCTCGCCGGGATCGGGCGGCGCCAGCCAGGGCTCAGGTGGCGTCGTCGTCGATGACGCTGGCGGCCCCGGCGCACCGGACGCCGCGGGCGGGACCGACGGAAGCGCCGCCGACGGCGCCAGCGACGACGGGGCCGGGTCCGTGACCGATCCGGGAACCGAGGGGGACGGCGTCATCATGATTGCCGCCCCGTTCAAAGCCTCCCCTGACATGAGCACAAAGCCGGGCGTGGCGGCGGGCAAGACCCTCACTTTCCAGATGGGAAATTCAAAGACGTTTGGCGATGGTGGTCGCGCCGCCGCCGTCTACCTGCCGGCCGGATACACCTCCGGTACCGAGATTCCCTTCATGGTCGCGCAGGACGGCCTGGGCTTTTCGGGCGATGTTCGTCCCATGCTGGACAACATGATCGCGGACGGCCGGCTGCCGGCGATGGCCTTCATCTTCGCCGATCCCGCCGGCAACCGCAGCGTCGAATACGACACGGCCTCTGACAAGTTCTATCAATTCGTCGAGACCGAGCTGCTTCCGGCCGCCATCGCCCAGGCGATGACACAAGCCAAAGTGGTGCTGAACCTGACCAAGAACCCGGAGGGGCGCGGCACCTACGGCGGCAGCTCGGGCGGCGCGGCGGCGTTCACCATGGGATGGCTTCATCCGGAATCGTACCGGCGCATCCTGACGATCTCGGGCAGCTTCGTGGCGCTGCAACGTTCCCCGCCCACTTTTCCCAACGGCTGCGCCGATTATTTCATGACCGGCGTTCCCGACACCGTCCCCAACGTCACGCCGAACAAACCGCTGCGCGTCTTCATCGAGGCCGGGTCAAATGATCTGCTGCCGCCGACCTGGAGAAACGCCAACGACTCGATGGGCAAGGCGCTGGCCGCCAAGGGCTATCACTATCGCTATGTCCAGGCCCAGGGCGCCTACCACGAGGACGCCGGCGCACGGCACCAGTATCTACCCGACGCCATGCTTTGGCTGTGGCGCGGCTACAAGAAGCCGTAGACTGGCCGCTGCAAAGACCCTGAAGAAGTACGGAGGGCCGCGATGTCCATGCTCAAGAACGGGTTCTGTCAGGTCTCCATGAATGGCCGTGCCTGGGTTGGTGTGCTCGCTCTGGCGGCCTTTTGCACTGCCGGCGCTTGCGCCAGCAGTGACACCCCGCTGGGCGCTTCCGGCACGGGCGGCTCCACCGGTTCGGGCGGCGGCGCCAGCGCCACAGGCGGGACCATCGGCACCGGCGGCGCGTCGGGCGACACCGACCCCGTCGCATCCACCGGCGGGAGTCCCGGTACGGGCGGTGCCGACGCCAGCGACACCGGGCCGATAACGATGCCTGGCACCGGCGGGTCGGGTGTCGCGCGCCGGCACGGCAAGAGTCCGGGCTGCGGGATGCCAGCCGCGATGGCCGGCGGCCAGACGCTCACCATCCCCAAGTGCATGGGCTGCACCGCCGCGATGGGCAACTGCCCGCGCGACTGCATCGCGCCAGAGTTCGCCCCCCGCGCCGGAGGAAACGTCGACTTCACGACGCGCAGCTATACACTCCAGCTGCCCGCCGGCTACGATCCCAACACGGCCTATCCGGTCTTCATGGGCGGCAGCGGCTGTGGCGGCGGGGGCAGCGGCTATGGCCCGCCCGGCGACGGCGCGGCCATCAGGGTCAACCTGGCCATCAAGAACGGCGGTTCCCTGGACGGCGCCTGCTTCGCCGACGGCGGCCAGGCGTGTTCGGGCAACACGACGACCCTTTCGTACTGCGTGAACAGCCCCGAGATGGCCTACGTGCGCGGCATCCTGAGCTACCTCGAATCGCACCTCTGCGTGGATCTGGACAAGGAGTTCATCGGCGGCGCCAGCAGCGGCGCCTGGGAGGCCTACACGCTCGGTTGCGGGGACGCCGACCAGCTCCGCGGCTTCGTCGCTCTGGCGGGGGGCAAGCGCGAGCATCGCTGGCCGTGCACCGGCCCCATCGCCGCGTTCATGATTGCCGACACCGGCGACGGCGAGAATCCGATCACGACGAAGAGCGTGGAACCGCACCTGGACAGCCACGGCTCCTCGGCCGCGCGCGATGAGCTGCTGGTGCGAAATGGCTGCGGGGGCAACGCCAGCACCGTCTTCGACCCCAAGTATCCCTCGTGCCTGAAGTACACCGGCTGCCCCGCGGCCTATCCCGTCGTCTGGTGCGAGCTGAACGGCGGTCACGTGAACACCACCCAGGGCGGCATCAACTACCAGAACGCGATCTGGTCGTTCTTCATGTCGCTGCCGCCCCCGCCCTGAGTGCGCCAGCGCAACAATTTCGCGGGGGGCGAACGCGCTTTGCAGAGTCAGGGCTGGATTCGAGGCGGAGTCCACGCGCGTGCAGGGCGCGACGATCCCCATGACGGCTTCGTTCGGCATCGCCGCGGCCCCGCCTCTGGAAGCAAGCTCCGTCCCCCTGATCGCCGCGCTGACAGTGCCCTCTACGCGGCCAAGCAACGGGGGCGCAATGCCGTCGTCGTGGCCGGCGACGCTCGCCACGACGCGCAGGGGAAAGAACGTCGACCGCCGCAAGGCGAGCCTTCGCGGCCAGCGCCGCCGCTGGCCCATCGCCGCAGGCGCGTGAACAATCGATCGGAGTGAACTACTCCCTCGTCCAGATGCGGTCCGGGCTGACCAGAGCGACGCCGTCCAGCATCTGCAGCGTCACGACGCTGGTGCCCGTGTCGGTGACGGCGGTGGCGCTGAAGAGTCCGGGCGACGTCTCCAGGTAGGTCCCTTCCGCGATCTTCGGAGCCGACCCGTCGTGCGCACTCGACGTCGTGGTGAAGGTTCCATCCGCGCGGAAGGCCTGCACCAGCGACGACCCATCGGGAACGCTGCCCGGCTGGTCGAGGTGTTCGATCTTCGCGATCCCTTCCCAGACACCGACGATCCCCTCATGGGTCCCGGTCGGGCGAAGTGCGGCCGGCGAGAAGGAGCCGGTATTGACGAAGTAGCTGAAGGTGAGGCGCACCGGCCGTGCGTCCTTCGGGTCGCTCACGTCGGCTGTCACCGTGCGGTCGCTTGCCTGATACGTCCCCGCCAGGTGGTCCTCCGAGGCCGGCTCGGTGGGCTTGAATTCATCGAACGCGAACGTGCCGTCCCGCCGAAAGGTGTACTGGTCGCGCAGCGACGCATCGTCTCGAACCCGCTTCCAGGTGCCGATCAGCGCCTGGTCGGACGCCGGCGTGCCGCAAGCGGCCAGCGTCGCGAGCACCGTGACCAGGACGGCTCGCATCGTGATGGTCTTCCCTGTTCCCGCCCCGCGAACCGGTGCGCTCATGAGCGCTGCTACTGCAATCGGCGTGCGCTCGAGGAAGAGCGCGCCGGCTGGACGCCTGGACTTTGGCGATCCGGTGAAGCGTGCGTGATCGGCACCAGAGCGCGCATACCTTGCGCGTTGGTCTGGTCCACGACGCTCGCGACGACCGCCCGGCGATGCCCGCCGAGCGCGAGGCACGAAAGCTGCTTCCTGTCCGTCCATGACCCTACGACCAAGCGTCCTCATCTCGGTCCTGTTGCTGACCGGCGCGACCGCCCACGCGACTGACGACGCCGCGCTCACCATCCGGGTAGGCCCCGTGCGCGGCGCCGCGACGCAGGTCAAGTCGGTCTCGATCCTCGGGGCCGAGCGCACCCGCGAGCGGCGGTTCGACCTGCAGGACGGCCGCGACCACATCGTGCGCGGCGTGTCCCTTCGAGAGCTGCTCGTGAAGGTCCAGGCGCCCAAGACCATCGACGCCGTCATCTTCCATTACACCGATGGCATGCAGCTTCCCGTGCACCTCGACGATCAGGAAGAGGTCGACGCCGTCTTCATCGCGATGGAGCACGGTGACGTCCGCGACAACTTCACGAACGTCTATCCGTTGAACCTCAAGGGCGACCAGCTGTGCCCGAAGGTCGTTTACGGACGGAAGGTGACCACGCACAGCCTGTGGCTGTTTCCGACTCAGCTCGCTTCGATCCAGCTCGTCACCTGGAAGCTGCACGAGGCCGCCCTGGCCCAGCCCACCAGACGTGTGCCCGACCGATCGGGCTGGCCCATCTATCTGCGCGAATGCCAGCCCTGTCACGGCATCGGCGCCGAGGGCGCGGCGCGCGGGCCCGATTTCCTGAGCGACCTCGGCGCCTACCGCCGCGTCCCTCCGCTAGCAACCACGGACATGAGCCAGCCGCCCAGCCTGCACGAGAAGGTGAAGGGCTACGCCGACGGCACGATGCCGGCCTTGAGCCACATCTCGAACGCCGAGATCACGACCCTCTGGCGCTGGTTGCACGCCATCCATCGCAGCGCCACCCGTTAGGCTCACTGGCGGGCGGCGACGTCGCGAACGTCGCTCGGGCCGGCGGCGCTGGCGTCGTGTGCGTCGCCGACCAGATCCAGCGGAGCGTCCAGCGCAAGGTCCAGCGGCCCGGTCTCGGGGCCATCGCCCACTTCCGGCGTGCCTCCTTCAGCGCTGTCGGCGACGCCGCCGTCCGTGCCGTCATTGTTGCCGTCCGGGGCGCCGTCACCCGGGCCGTCGACGCCGGCCTCTCGCGGGTCGGGAATGTCTTTGAATCCGAAGACCATCTTCTGGGCGCGGTTGGGCACCGCCACCACGCCCCCCGGGCCCAGATCAAAGCGATCCATGTACTGCACCGGCGCAATCATCTTCACGTAGACCGAGTCCAGGTACTTCTGCAGACCGGAATCCTTGAACGGTCCGGTGTCAAAGCCGGCGTCGAACTTCTGGAAAAAATCGCCCAGGTGGTTGGGGATATAGACGGCGGGTCGCAGGGTCGGAACCACCCACCGCGCCACCCCTTCGCCACCGCCGCCGATCCAGAGATCGACGCTGGTCAGCCCGGCCGACCGCATGGCGTAACTGAGGCTTTGCAAGGGGCTGCCGTAGTTGACGCCGTTGACGATGGTGTCCAGATTCAGGTCCTGGGTCGAGCCCGAATTCGTCCAGAACATGCTCAGCACCTTGTCCCTGGTCTTGACCTTGAACAGGTAACCGCGGTTGCCGCCCCCGTTGGGAAAATCCTCGGCCACGCCGCCGCGCAGGTTTCCGTCGGCGTCCGGCATGGGCGGTCCCCTCAGCTCGACCGGGTCATGCTGCTCCGGGTTCTGCTCGTGCGTGCCGCTGTGATTCCACAGCACCACCCACACCTGCACATTCTCGCTTAACAGGAAGGTCTCGCCGCCGACAACGGGGGTGCACCGGGTCCTGGGGACCCCCAGCGCCTCGGCCTGGTAGCAGGTCGACTGTGACCCGATGACAGAGGCGCCGGTGACTTTGGCCCAGTAGGGCGTGTCGAAACTGTGGTCAAAGTGACTGTGGCCGGTGAACAGAAACTTGACCGGGTGCTTGCTGGCCAGCACGCCGTGCATCTTGTCGACCAGCGGCTTGTCGATGGGAAAGCCCTTCTTGGTCAGCCCCAGCTGTCCGCCGCCACCGGAGAAATAGTCGGCGGGGATGCGGGTCACGTAACCGTCGATCACCACGTTCAGGTCGCCCACCTCCAGGCCCCAGTTGGAGATGCTGAACCAGGTCATCTTCAGGTTGTCGTCGTCGGCGCAGCCCCCCACCACCGTCATGAGGACCAGACCAGCCAGGGCCCGAAGCAGCCCCGTGGTCCCGCGGTGAGCGTGTTCCTTGCGATGTCGGTTCATCATCATCCTTCCCTCTGTTCGCCGGAAGACGGTCAATGCACGCAGCGGACGTACCGGACGTCCGTTGCGGCGACGATGCTGCTGGAGGCGGTGTCCCCGTTGTCGAATCTCACGATCCAGAACGTGCTGGTGCTGCCGCTGACCGACGACGAGGTCCAGTAACCACCGATCGGTGTGGCCGGAAACGCCGTCGCATCGATGGCCGGGCCCGGGCCTGGATAGGCTGTTCCGTAGTCCACGATCGACTGCAGTTCTTTCAGGCCGGGCAGACGAAAGCCGGCACCCAGCGCGTCGCAAGAGGCCTTGGCCGCGGCCCAGGTCATGGCGGTCGTGGATACGGTCTGCTGCCAGACAAGTCCGGTGCTGGCGTCGGTCACCGACCCGGCGTCCACCTTGAACCGGGCCCCCGCCGCAAAACACGAACCGGCCATGTTCATCGCCGTGCGCACGCACCTGGCCAGGCTGTACGTGGTGGCGTCGACGAAGTTGGTGGAGCCCTGGGCAAAACTGACGTACCAGGCGTTGCTGGGGCGACTGGCCAGCAGCGACGACGTCCAGTACAGATTTGACGACGTTCCCAGGAATACCGCGGTGTCCACGGAGGGCGACGTCGCCGTGTAGTCGACGATCGACACCAGTTCCAGGACAGTGGGAAGGCGCCAGTCGGCGTACCCGCCCAGCTTGCTCCCCTTGCAGGCGGCGGCCGCGGCGGAGTTGGTGTACGTGGTCCCGCTGGCCGATCGCTGCCACATCAAACCGGTCATGCGGTCGAAGACCGTGCCGGTGATGGCGGTGTCGTACATCGCCGGGTTGGGCAACCCTGAAGACGGCGGGTTCGGTATCACGCAGGTGCTTCCGAACAGGCTGACCTCGGCAACTTCGGCGACCGCATCAGCGACCTCGGGTCGGGATTCCGCCGCCGCGTCCGGGACCGGAGGTGAGGCGTCAGCGGCGGTTTGCCGGGCGGTCTCGCAGGCGGGTGATCCCATCATCATCAGTGCGCCCGCCGACATGGCCAGACGACCACAATTCTTGCGTCTCATGGATGAGCCTCCGTCGGGCTGGTGCGCCTTCGCGGCACAGTCAACCGGCAAGACAAATACACAACGAACTTCGCAGACCGCCGTCATGACTGTGGCCAATAGTCAGCGCACTTACTCAAAGACGGCGACGGGGAACTTTCCCCGCACTGACAGTTGCGTGCGGAATAACCGATTTACCGGCCGTGTGTCAACAATCGAATGTGCCGGCGTTTGTCTGCCCCAGCAGGCGCTCGCGCCAAGCATGGCCGCGGGCGCCCAGGCGGACGGCTCTCGAACAAACAGACAACCGCATTTGGTTGTCGCGCGGACAGTTCTAACTGGCCGCCCTGGCGTCCGAATAACGGTGTTGTCCTGCCTGCCGGACCAGCCGGCTCCGTCTATCTACCGGGGGACTTTTATGCAACGTCTTGACGCTTTATTCGGTGGGCTCCTGTTGACATGCGCGCCTCTGCTGCTGGTCGCCGGCGTCGGTTGCTCCAGCGGCGGCGGCGGTACCCAGACCGGGACCGGCGGTACAACCACGGGCAGCGGCGGTACAGCGACGGGCAGCGGCGGCAACACCCCGGCGGGCAGCGGCGGTCAAGGCGGCGCCGGCGCCACCGGGACAGGCGGCGGATCGGGCGGCATGGCGGCCACCGACGCAGACGGCAGCGGCGGAGTGCCCGCCGGCAACGACGGCTCAGTCGCCGAAACGCACCCCGATGTGCCTCCCAGCGGCGACGGCGGCGCCGGCAACGCCTGGATAGGAACGTGGGCGGCGGCACCCCAAGGGTGCGGCGCCGGCGCCGGTCAGACGGTACGCTCGATCGTGCACACCAGCATCGGCGGCAACGCCGCGCGCGTTCGCATCTCGAACGTGATGGGGGGCGGACCTCTGCACATCAGCAACGTGCATCTGGCGCAGCGGACCACCGGTTCGTCGATCGATCCCGCCAGCGACAAGGCATTGACCTTCAATGGCCAGCCCGACGTCACGGTCGCGGCCAGGATGGTCGCCTTCAGCGACGGGGTGGACTTCGTCGTCAAGCCGACCTCGGACGTGGCCATCAGCTTCTTCGTCGTGTCCAGCAGCGGCGGCACCTGCCAGCCCAACGCCTTCCAGACCAACTATGCCGTCGGCGGCAACATGGTGTCCGCCCCCACACTGAACGGCGGCGGGAACAACAGCTACCTCTATGTCCTGGGCCTGGACGTCCAGAATCCCGCCGGCGAAGGGGCGGTCGTCACCCTGGGCGCCTCCATCACCACCGGATTCCAGGCTGG
>DATLVT010000665.1:0-3858 GCA_035577105.1 Polyangia bacterium | reverse complement strand
CCACCACCGTCTTGCCGTCGCGCAGAACCAACAACGTCCCCCCCGAGATGGGTGGCGGCAGCCGCGCCGCTGAGGGGGTGGGCGCTGGGCCGGGGCCCGGCTCGGGCGCTGGGCCGACCACGACCGAACCGGGATCGCCGGGCGTCACCGTCGACGAACAGGCGGCGCCGACAGCGGCCAGCGCCAGCAGCAACGTGCCGCGACCGGCGAAGGAGAAAGAGGAGGACGACGACGAGGCCTTTTGCAGCAACAGCATGGCACCCTCACTGGTCATTGAAACTAGGCGGCAGAAGCAACTAAGCAGCGCAGAAACTGTAAGCAATGCTAACACCGGGCTCTGCTCCATTGCGCGTAAATTCGAGCGCCTTTCGCGGCCGGCGCCGTCGCGGTGGCGACCGGCGGCGCGTGCAGTAAAGTACGCCGGTGTTCGTTGCCGAGCAGATGGCCCAGGCCGCCCGAGACGCCATATACGAGGTCATCTCAAAGCGCCGTGACATCCGATCTTTCCTTTCAGAAGCTCAAGTTTCAGATGAGGTTCTTGCGCGCATCCTGGGCGCCGCCCACCAGGCGCCCAGCGTCGGCTATTCCCAGCCCTGGGACTTTGTCCTGGTGCGCGACCGCGCAAAACGCGGGCGCATCCGTGAAAACTTTCTGCGCTGTCGGGAGAGTGAGGCAGCCCGTTACTCGCCCGAACGGCGCGCCCAGTACCTGGCCTACCGTCTGGAAGGGATCCTCGAATCGTCCCTGAACATCTGCGTGACGGTCGATCTGCGTCCGGCGGAAGAGCTGGTGCTGGGGACCAGCGCCCAGCCGGAAGCCCTGCGCTGGAGCGCCTGCTGCGCGGTGCAAAACCTGTGGCTGGCGGCCCGGGCCGAGGGCGTCGGCGTGGGCTGGGTCAGCATCGTCGAGCCGGCTGTGCTGCGGTCGGAGCTGGCCCTGCCCCCGGGTATCGAACCGGTGGCCTATCTGTGCGTCGGCTACCCGCTGGCGTTTCCCGAACGGCCCATGCTGGAGCAGACCGGCTGGCGCGAGCGCCGCCCCCTGGAGGCGGCCCTGCACACCGAACGTTATGGTGGTGAACACGGTGAAGGCGGTGAAGGCGGTGACGACCGTGAAGGCGCTTCCGCTGCCAAGGCGTCGGCAGCGGACCAGGGCGCCCCGCCTACTTCCACGGTCCCCTCGACCACGATCGACCCGATCATCGTCGCCGAAGGGACCATCGCCGCGCTGGCCAGCGACGTCCCGCCCTTCGACGAGGCCACGGCCGAGGCGGTGCGCGCCCGCCAGCTGCGCCTGACCAAACCGGCGGCCAGCCTGGGGAGGCTGGAGGAGCTGTCCGCCTGGTACGCCGGTGCCCATGGCCGCATCGACACCCCCCCGCCCCGCCAGCCGGAGGTCTTCGTGTTCGTCGCCGACCACGGCGTGGCCGCCGAAGGGGTCAGCGCCTTCTCGTCGGCGGTGACGGCGATGATGGTGACGAATTTTCTGGCCGGCGGCGCCGCCATCAACGCCCTGGCCGGCGCCGCCGACGCGGCCCTGTCGGTGATCGACGTGGGCGTGGCCGGCGATCTGACCGGCGTGCCCGCCGCCCACCCGCGGGTGCGCTTCGTCTCGGCCAAGCTGCGCGCCGGCACCGGCAACCTGCGGCGGGAGCCGGCCATGACCCGCGCCGAGGCCGAATCGGCGGTGGCCCTGGGCGTCCGGCTGGCGCGCGAGGCGGCGAACCGCGGCGTCGATCTGATGGCGGTGGGTGAGATGGGGATCGCCAACAGCACCGCCGCCGCCGCCATCCTGTGCACGCTGACCGGCGCCGCGCCGGCCGACGTCGCCGGGCGCGGCACTGGCCTGGACGCGCGCGGGATGACCCACAAGGCGACGGTGATCGCCGACGCCCTGGCGCACCATCGTCCCGACCGCGACGATCCCATCGGCGTTTTGGCGGCGGTGGGCGGCCTGGAGATCGCGGCCATGGCCGGCCTCATCATCGGAGCGTCGATCGCACGACGGCCGGTCGTGGTGGACGGGTTCATCGCCACCGTCGCCGCGTTGCTGGCCAGCGCGCTGGCGCCGCGCAGCCGCAGCTATGTCTGCTTTTCGCACTTATCGGCCGAGCGCGGCCACCGCCTGGCCTGCACGGCGATGAACGCACGCCCGCTGCTGGACCTGGGGTTGTGTCTGGGCGAAGGGACGGGCGCGGCGCTGGCCATCCCCATCATTCGCGCCGCCGTCCGCGCCCAGCGCGAGATGGCCACCTTCGCCACCGCGGGAATTCCCGATCGCATTGCCCCTGCCCTGATGCCCGACGACACGTAACCCGCTAGCGAGCGCGTTTGCGGGACGGCGCAAGCTGCTCGTACGAGCGGCGGATGGTGGCGCTCAGCTTGCGCAAGGCCGGTCCCAGCGGCGAGGTGGGGCGCCACACGAGCGCGATGGTCCGGTAGGCGCTGGGGTCGGACAGCGGGCGGATCACCAGCGTCGAGCGCCGGCTCTCCGTCGCCACCGCCATGCGCGGCAGCAGCGTCACGCCAGCGCCGGCCGAGACCATCTGGGCCAGCGTGGGCAGGCTGGTGGCTCGAAAGCCCAGCTCCTCGGTGCGTCCGCTGGTGCACAGGGCCAGGGCCTGGTTCCGCAGGCAGTGACCGTCGTCCAGCAACAGCACGGCCGCCCCGCGCAGCTCGGCCAGCGTGGCAGGACCGCTGGTCTTGGCCAGCGGGTGGCGGCGCGGCGCCGCCAGAACGAACGGATCGCGTCCGATGACGTCGGACTGCAGATCGCCGAGGTCGGCCTCCAATGCCAGCACCGCGGCGTCCAGCTCGCCGGCGTTCAGGGCGCGCACCAGCGTCTCGGTCTTGTCTTCCACCCAGCGAACGGTCAGCCGGGCGTGTTCGCGGCGCAGCGCCGGCACGATCTCGGGCAGCAGGTAAGGCGAGATGGTGGGGATGACCCCCAGGCGCAGGACGCCGGCCAGGGGATCACCCAGCTGCCGGGCGGCGTTCAGGAGATCGTCGGTCTCGACCAGGACGCGGCGGGCGCGCGCCACCAGCTCCTCGCCGGCGGCGGTGAGGAGCACCCGCCGCCGATCGCGTTCGAACAGGCGCGCCCCCAGGGCGTCCTCCAGCAGGCCCAGCTGCGCGCTGAGCGACGGCTGCGAGACGCCGCACAGCCCGGCGGCGCGCCGGAAGCTGCGGGCGTCGGCCACCGCCACCGCGTACTGCAGCTGGCGGGTGGAGAAGGGATGGGGGGCCAGGGTCACGATAGGGTCAGCCTATCACATGGATAAGAACATTGTCTTTGAGCTATCAGCAGGGCGGCCGCATGTTTGTCTTGTCTTCGATCCACGAACAACCGAAGCAAGGAGCACGAACATGTTGACCATTGGTGACAGGTTTCCCGAGTTCAAGCAGACGGCGGTGGTGAGCCTGGAGAAGGGGAAAGAGTTCCAGGAGATCTCCAGCGCCGATCACCCCGGCAAGTGGAAGGTGGTCTTCTTCTGGCCCAAGGACTTCACCTTCGTCTGCCCCACCGAGATCGCCGAGTTCGGGCGTCGCAACGCCGATTTTCAGGATCGCGACGCCCAGGTGCTGGGTGCCAGCACGGACAACGAGTACGTGCACCTGGCCTGGCGCAAGAGCCACCCCGATCTGAAGAGCCTCCCCTTCCCCATGCTGTCCGACCTGCGGCGCGATCTGTCGACCGCGCTGGGTATCCTGCACCCGTCGGCGTGCGTGGCCATGCGGGCGACCTTCATCGTTGACCCACAAGGCATCATCCGCTTCGTCGCCGTCACCGATCTGGACGTGGGCCGCAGCGTCGACGAGGTGCTCCGCGTGCTGGACGCCCTGCAGACCGACGAGCTGT
>DATLVT010000664.1:0-20852 GCA_035577105.1 Polyangia bacterium | reverse complement strand
GGTAAAACGTGTACGGAGTGTTGGAGTAAAGCGTCCACCCCATCGACAGCTCGAACTCCCCCTTCTGCACGCTGTCGTTCCACGCATTGTAGTCCAGGGTCCGCATGGTGACGTCCACGCCGGCGGCGCGCAACCCGCGCGCGATCACCTGCGACGCCACCACCCAGTCGGAGAAACCGACCGGCACCACGATGGTGGGCGACCAGCGCGCGCCGTCGGGCCGGCGCCGCCAGCCGTCCGCCCCGCGCGGCAACCCGGCGACGTCGAACAGCCGCGCCGCGCCGGCCGGATCGTAGGTGACCCAGTCCCTGCCGGCGGCGACCGCCGCAGGATCGCGATAGCGCTCGTGCGCGTCGGACAGTCCGGTGGCGTCGGAGGGATGGGTGTAGTTGTGCATGGCCACCATCACCAGCCGGGGGCGATCGATGGTCATGCTCAAGGCCTTGCGAACGCGCGGGTCGCCGAACGGCGCCTCGGTGGTGTTGGCGTAAAGAGCCACGGTGGCGTCCATGGCCGGAAACCAGTAGTGGTGGTGCAGCGGGTCGCGCCCGACGTGGATGCGTTCGACGGCCGGAATGAAGTCGCAGGCCCAGTCGACCTCGCCGTTGACGATGGCCAGGATCGATTGATCGTTGGCCGGGTACGCCCGCACGTGCAGGGCAGCGATGGCCGGCGGGCCGCCCCAGTAGTGCGGGTTGCGCTCGATCCGGTAAGCCTGCGGCTGGAACGAGGTCACTTCCGTGAAAGGACCCGTGGCGATGGGATCTGGATTGGCGAAGGTCAGCGGATCGACAATCTCCTTCCAGACGTGGGCCGGAACGATCGGATATGCCGAGATGTCGTCCAGGCCGGGCACGAACGGGCGCGCGAATTCGAAGACCGCCTGGCCGTCGGCGGTGGCGCGCGTCGACCGCAGGTACTCGCCCACGCCCAGCACGTCCAGCGCGGGGTGGGTGCGCAGCAACTCGAAGGTGAACGCCACGTCAGCGGCGGTGAACGGGCGGCCGTCCGACCAGCGCACGCCGTGGCGAAGCTGGAAGGTAAGGCGCAGGTGATCGGGGCTGAACGCATAGCTCTCGGCCAGCCAGGGGACGAACTGGCCGGACATCGGGTTCCAGATCAGCAGCGGTTCGTACATCGACCCGCGCGCCGGCCACCGCATGTCGCCCGCCTCCAGCAACGGATTGAAGTTGCGGGTGAAAGCGGAGGTCTTGGCCCCTTCGGCGATCTCCAGGACGCCGGGCGACGGCGACGGGTGCGCGCCCCCGCATCCGGGAACGGCCACCAGGGTTGCGCTCAGCCCGCCGACCAACGTCAGCGTCGCGGCAAAAGGCCACGCGCCAAACCGAAAGCCCCCGAGGCGCGGCACGCGCAGATCATGGTCGGCGTAACGCTTCCCTGTCAATCGGATGTACGTTTTCAGCGCGACGGGCCCGCACCGTCGGCGGCGTGGTATGAGAACTCTGTCCCCGCGCCGCGGCCATGCGCCGCCCTTTCCGGAAGACAAGGAGGCGACCCGTGCTGAAGCTTCATCAATTTCGTCTGCCTGCCTGTGCGGCGGCGGCGCTCATTTTCGCGGCCTGCGGCGGTACCGGCGGTTCAAAAAACGGCAGCGGCGGGCAAGGCGGGCAATCGAACAATCCCGACGGTGGGGGCGGCAACGGCGGGAACGGCAACGGCGGCACCGGCGGGAACAACGGAGGCACCGGCGGCAAGACGACCGGCGGCACCGGCGGCACGGTGGTTGGCGGCGGCGGGATGGGCGGCTCGACGTCGCTGACACCGCCGCCCCCCGGTGGCGTCATTCCTTCCACCATCACCACCTGCGCCGGCACCACCGATGCTGGCGCGTTCACCTTCAGCAGCATCGCCGTGTGGCGCGACGACGCCACCGCGGCCTACGTGATGATCCACGACGACATGTGCGGCGGCGAACTGCGTGGCATCGACACGCTGGCGGTGCCGGCCATGAGCATGCGCGGCCTCAACGCCGGCCTGGGCCCCTACGTCGAAGCCTGTCAGGACGGCGGCATCTGGAACGTGATCGCCGACGCCGAGACCAAGGGCAACGAGATCATCAACCACTCGTACACCCACCCCAACATCACCGCGACCAACGTCACGCACGAGGTGGTGGAATCGAAGGCCATGTTCGACACCAAGGTGAAGAACAAGCTGTCGTTCTTCATCTTCCCCTTCGACTTCTGGACGGCCGACACCCTCCAGGCGGTATCCACCGCCGGCCACATCGGCGCCCGCGCCGGCCTGCGCGATCCCTATGACGGCTTTGAAAACCTCCCGATGAACCCGGCCAACCTGGTGATGACGGGACCGGGCGCCGACCTGGAACTGGTCTTCGACGTCTGGCCGCGCACCTACTCCAAGTACGCCCTTTACCACCCCGAGGACGTTCTGGACATTCACGTCTGGAACGCCATCGACGCCTGGGAAAAACCGCCCGCCATGGCGACGAAACAGAAGGTGTTCGCCGTGCGCGAGATGCACAGCGTGACCATGCTGGACGACCCGCCGGTGGCCGGGCAGGGCTTCGGGCCGGTGCCGTTGAAGGTCTACCAGAAGCACCTCGACTTCCTGGTCGCCGCCTGGAAGGCCAACAAGGTGTGGACCACCACGCCGTCGACGGCCATCAAGTACCGCCGCGCCCGCACCGCCTGCACCGCCGCCGTGTCGGGGTCGATGCTGACGTTCAACACCAGCGCCGCCGACTGTACAAAGTACGCCACGCCCATCAGCGTGATCGTCAAGACCGCAAAGGACGTCCCCGGCGTGTCCGCCATGCAAGGCGGCAAGCCGGTGTCGACCCGCAAGCTGGCGGCGTCAACCTTCAGCATCACCGCCGATCCCACGGCGGGGCCGGTCATGCTGGGCGGGTGCACCACGCCCAGCGTCGGCATCGACGCCGCGGCGCTGGGATCGTTCACCAAGCCGGTGCCGGCCAACTCCGTGTGCGACCTGCAGCAGGTCAAGGGCAAGGGCTCGCCTGGATTGATGGACAACCTCGACCGGCCCATGGACGAGAGCCTGCTGTCGTTCCCCAACCCGGCGCAGGGCGACGGCCGCGACGGAAGCTGGTCCTGGTATCCGGGGACGGCCACGGTGGAGATCGCCAAGGACCCCGCCAGCGCGGCGAACAATGCCTTGCACTACGCCGGCAAGAACCTGGCGGCCTATTCGGGCGTGACGCTGGCGTTCCTGGGCGGCAACGGCGGCGGCGCCTGCTATGACGCCTCGGCCTACCAGGGTGTGCGGTTCAAGATCAAGGGACACGACACCGCCACCGACGTCTACAACGGCAAGATCTATCTCAGCCTCATCACCGCCGAGACCCAGACCCGCAAGTACGGCGGCGACCACGTGGGAGACAGCGGCCACTTCCACATCCCGGTCATGCTGACCGCCGACTGGCAGACGGTGTCGATCCCCTGGGCCATGTTCATGGCGCCCACCTTCGGAACCGCGCCGCTGGCCACGACGCTCGCCCTCAGCAAGTTGCAGGCGTTAGACTTCGGCGTATCCAGTGCCACCAGCGACTTTGAGATCTGGCTGGACGACATCGAACTCTACTAGCGCTCGCCTTCGTCGCGGGCGTCCGGTGCTCTGGGTTGGCGTCGGGTGGCTGCTGGTCGTCGCCGCCGCCAGCGGGGCGCCGGCCGACGCTCACCCCTACGCGGCCAGCGCCTTCGAGGCGGTGACCGAGGAGACGGCGCTGTTCATCCAGTTTCGCCTCGACGCCACGTCGACGCTGGATCTCCTGAACAAGAGCGGACCGCTCCTCGCCGGCAAGCAGGCCATCGACGGGGAGAGCCTGACGGTCAACCAGTACGTCGGGGCGCATTTCACCGTGCGCAGCGACGGGGCGGACTGCGCGGCGGAAAGCCAGCGACCGGCGCACTTTGACCCGCGCACCGACAAGGTCTTCGTCAGCCTGCTTTACCGCTGCGGCCATCCGCTGGGCGTGCTGACGTTGCGGACGGGGCTGTTCGATGGCGATCCCACGCCCCACCAGGTGCTGGGGACGTTCCGGCACAAGCGCGCACTGGAAAATTATCTGCTGACGCCGGGGGCCGCCGAGGCGGTGATCGATACCGCGCGCCTGGCCCAGGTCGGCCCCGTCGAAGCGACTCGCCCCGGACAGATCCGCGTGGTCACGCCGCCACCGGGCGCCTTCGACGGTGAAGCCGCCCTGCCCGCCCGCAAAGGCGTGTCCGCGCCGATCGGCAGCGGCTTCGGCGCCTTTTTTCTGCAGGGGATCCTGCACATCCTGGGCGGACTGGATCATGTCCTGTTCGTCATCGCCCTGGTCAGCGTGGCGACGTCGTGGCGCGACCTGGCCAAGGTGGTCACGTCCTTCACGCTGGCGCACAGCCTGACCTTGGCCCTGGGCGCCCTGGACCTGGTGCGACTCTCGCCCCGCATCGTCGAGCCGCTCATCGCCGCGTCCATTGTCTATGTGGCCGTCGAGAACGTGGCGCGCCCGCGGCCGCGCGCCCGCATCGGCGTGACGTTCGGGTTCGGGCTGGTGCACGGGTTCGGGTTCAGCAGCGTCCTGCGCGATCTGGGCCTGGCCAAGGCCAGCCTGCTTTCGGCGCTGGTCGGGTTCAACCTGGGCGTGGAGACCGGGCAGCTGCTGATCGTCGCCCCGCTGGCGCCTCTGGTCTGGTGGTTGCAGACGGACACACGCCTGGCGGCCTATCGGCGCGTGCGCCTGGTGGCCAACGCTGTGGTCGCGCTGGTGGCCGGCTGGTGGTTCGTGCAGCGCATCGCCACGGCGGCGTGACGTCGTGATCGCGCGCGCCGGTGCCCGTGACGCTCCGGCATCATCCCGCAGTGTGAATCGGCGCCACGGATCGCCGGGCGATGTAGCGCGCGTCACGATGGCGCCGAGCAGGCGGCCAGGCGCAACGCCGCCGCGACACTGATTCTTCGCGCTTTCGCCGTCATCGGTGATGGCTGGTGTTGCCTCGATCACACCCCGCACTCCTTGGCGCGCGCCTTGCGACATTGCCCGCCAAACCTTGCAAGGAGCATCATTATGAAGACCGCGTCGCTGTTGATCCCGCCCCTCATGGCCCTGACTTTGAACGCCTGCCTCTGCTTCCCGGACGACGGCGGTTACGGCAGCGGGGGCGGCTACTCACCCGACCCACACAATTGCGCCAGCAGCTGCGCCTCGAATCAATACTGCGACAAGGACCTGGGAATCTGTCGCACGCTCCCCGAGAAACCCACGCCCGGCTATGACGCCGGCGTTCCCAGTTCGACAGGAGGCGGCACCGGCGGCAGCGTGACGGACGGCGGCCGGGACACGCACGGTGGAACAGGCGGCGTTGCCGGCACCGGCGGCACCAGCGGCACTGGCGGCGGCGCAGGCGGCACCACGGGAACGACCTGCGAGAGCAACTCTCAATGCAGCGGCCACACCTGCTGTCTGTCGGGAAGCTGTCAGCCCAGCCCCATGCCGGTCTGTCAGTTCAACAACCAGTGTGGCCCGCAAGGCCGTTGCCGCGACGGCGCCTGCGAACAGTCATGCTCGACCAGCGCCGCCTGCGGCTCCGGCCAGAGCTGCGTCGCCGGGTACTGCGTGACCGCGCCCGCCGGTGGCGGTCAATGCGTCTACAACCTCGACTGCGGCACCGGGCACACCTGCATCAACGGCTTTTGCCACAGCGATTGCACCACCGACGCCAGCTGCGCCGCCACCGATCGCTGCATCGCCGGCATCTGCCAGGCCGACACCGGGCCCCGCCCCGCCTGTCACTCCAGCGCCGACTGCGCCGGCAATCTCATGTGCGTCAACGCCGTCTGCCGGGAAGCCTGCGCCACCGACGCCCAGTGCTGCGTGAACGGCCCCGCCGGCTCGGTCTGCCGCATGGGCTACTGCCTCACCGCCCACGAGGCAACGCCCGCCTGCCAGCTGACCACCGACTGCACCGGCGGCCACGCCTGCATCGACGCCGCCTGCGAGTGACTCAGGCGTGATGGTGCCGCGCGGCCGCGATCTCATGCCGCGCCGGCACCGAACGCACCGGAAGGACAACCGACGCCGGCGGCCTGGTGCCGCCGGCGCGCGCGCGGGCGATCCATTCCATGGCCAGCCCCGACCCCGACGGAACCTCGACCGTGGCCAGAAGCCGCCCCTCGCGCACCAGGCGCTGCCCATAGTCGGGCGAGCCGTCACAGCCGATCACCGGCACGTTGGCCAGCGTCGCGGCCTGCAGCGCCTGCTGGGCGCCCATCGCCATGTCGTCGTTCTGCGCGCAGACGATCGCCGCCGGCATCTGGCGGCCATGACCTCGCAGCCACAGCTCGACAGCGCGGCGGGCCCCCTCGCTGGTCCAGTCGCCGTCCAGCAGGGTCAGCGCCCACGATCCGCCGTCCACCTCCTCGCGCAAACCCTCCAGCCGGCATTTGGCTGACGACGTGTCGGGCCGGCCCAGGACGCACAGCACGTTCCCACCCTCGGGCAGCGCCGCCTTCAGCTGGCGTCCTTGCAGCCGCCCGATCTCGACCTGGTCGGCGGTGACGCTGAAGATCGGCAGGCTGGGAAAATCGCTGCGCAGGTGATCCACATAGACGGCCTGGCGATTCAGCAGGACCCAACCGACCCCCGCCGCCCCGACAGCCCACGCCGATTCAAGCAACCTCTCGTCGGACACCGGGCTGACCATCACCGCGGCCAGGTGCGTGGCTTCATCGCCGCTGGCCAGCGCCGCGATCTGCGCGCGCTGTTTCTCCGGATCGTCTTGCGCCTCCCGGACCGTGACCCGAAAACCAAGATGCCCCGCGGTGGCCAGCGCGTCCTCGCGCATTCGATACTGATAATCGTTCTCCAGGCTGCGCAGGAACAGGGCAATCAAGTCCCGGGCCATGGGGCCATTGTCGCACGTTCGGAGCCGGTTCCGCAGATTTTGCCTGAAACCAGGCGATTCAGGGGGCGACCACTTCGAACGCGCTGGCCGGAATGGTCTTCAGATCGTTGATCTCGTCCCCCCAGTTGGGACTGTCTTCGCTTTGAAAGAAGAAATTGCTGCCGTTGTCGGCCAGGATCATTCCGTACTTCTTGAACGCCTGGGCAAACACCTTGGCGCTGCCGCGCAGCTTGCTGTCGTCGTAACTGGCCTTGAGGCGGACGCGCAGCCCCATCGGGGGTGAGTTGGGATCGGTGGCGCTGCACCCGGAGGGGACGGCCTCGTGCGTGGCCGGCATGACGAAGCTCCCGCGCGTGCACTTGACGGTGAAACGGAGGGCATGGTTGATGGCGCCGGCCTTCACCTCTTCGTAACGGGCCAGCCCGGCATAGATCGGCAAGCCGGCCGCGTCCGCCGACGTCCAGCCCGACTTGCGCTGACCGTAGCTGTTCTTCTTGAGATCCCACTTCGCGCCGTTGTCACAGTGCCATCCCGATGCGTAGTGGCAGGCGTACCCCTCGTACAGCATGCAGGTCCCCTTCTGGACCGTCAGCAGGTGGCAGTCGCCATCGCAGGTGCTGGGATTCGTCGTCCCTTCCAGGTGCACGGCGCTCACGGCGGGGAATGGGTATGGCCCGGGATCGCTCTCGCTGGCGTAGGCGTCGAACGTGACCGGCACGGGCGCCGCGTTGTCGGGCACGATGTTGATGGGAATGCCGAACCCGGCGCCAAAGTCAGGATGAATCTTGACCGCGCCCACCGACGCCTGAAGCTTCGTCGTCCAGGCGGCGTCGACAGCCGACGCCGAGACGTCCTTGTTCCACAGATCGTCCGGCGTGAACAACGGACAGCCGCTGGACGACGGCGGCACCACGCCGCCGCCACCGCTGCCCGTCACGATGGCGCCGCCGGCACCGCCCGACAGACCGCCCGAACCGTGGCCAGCGTCGACCATGGGGGCGCCGCCCGTCGCGGCACCGCCGCTGCCGCTGCCGCTCGCTTCACCGCCGCTGCCACCGCCGCCAGCGCTGTCGCTGTCGACGGGGCCACAGGCGCCAAGGCCCGAAGAAAAGAACAGACCAGCCGCGATCCACAGGAACGATGTTGCTTTCATGCGATCACCCCGCGCGCGTTACCAGCTGACTTCGGGAAAACCACGCTGCGGCCGCGCAAACAGAAATCCCTGCAGCAGATCGCATCCCAGATCGACCAGGACGTCTCTCTCTTCGCAGCGCTCGATCCCTTCAGCGACCACGATGATACCCAAATCCGCGCACAATTTGGTCATCGACGCGATCAGCTTCTGTTTGGTTGGCTCTTTGTCCACGTTGCGTACCAGAGCCATATCGATCTTTACGATGTCGGGCTGAAGGTAGGCAAAACTGTTCAGCCCTGCGTAACCCGCCCCCAGATCGTCGATAGCCACGCGAAATCCCAGGGCTCGCAGCGCCGCGACCCGCTGGCGCACGTCCTTGACTTCGTCCAGCGCGGCGCGCTCGGTGACCTCCAGGACCACCCGCCCGGCGTGTTGCGACAAGGCCGCATCGGCCGACAGCAGCGAATCGTCCAGCAGGTCACGGGTGTGAAGGTTGACGAACAACGCCGCGTGGTGGGGAATGCTGTCGATGGCGCTGGCCGAGCAGCCCCGGATGGTGCGCCCCAGCTCGGCCAGACGAAACAGCCGCTCGGCCGCGGCCAGCAGCGTGTCGGGCTGGGGCAGCGCCTGTTCGTCGGTCCGGACCAGCGCCTCGTAACCGTAGACCGATCGATCCGACCACGAGACGATCGGCTGAAACGCCATCCACAACGATTTCAGGGCGCGCGCGAACGTCTCATCCAGCCCCTTGAGGTCGCTGATGTCCTTCCGATCGCTGCCCAGATAGTCCAGGGCCTGGCGTTTCATCCGGGCCATCTTGTGCTGCTGGATCGCCCGCTCGGCCGTCGACACCAGCGCCGAGGTGTCGATCGGTTTCGACAGATAGCGGGTGGCCCCGAACTCCACGGCGTCCATGGCGCTTTGAACCAGGGGACTGGCCGTCATCAGCACCACCGGGATGTCGGGGTTCTGTGCCCGCACCGCCCGCAGAAGCTCGATGCCGTCCATGCGCGGCATGGTGATGTCGCTGATCACCAGGTCGAACTCTTTTGCTTCCAGCGCGTCGATGGCCTCACGACCGTCACCGGCGACGTCCACCTCGAAGCCGGCCGTGGTCAAGGTACGGGCCAGCACGCGCAACAAGGCTTGTTCGTCATCAACCAGCAGAATGCGATCGCGCATCACAACGGTTTCCGCTCGCATCGTACGCGGGATCGGCCAGCACCACAATTGCCAGGGTCGTCCTGCCCTGTCTGCCGCTGCCCGTGCGGTCTGTTCGACCTAGGGGGTCTGTTCGACGCGCCCCGGCCCAAAGACGCCAGACAGCGCATCAAATATCTGTCGCAACGAGAAAGGCTTGGGAATGAACTGGCGGACGTTGACGGTGGTGGGGCGCTGGCGCCGCTGTTTGCCCCCCTGCGGGTCAGGACGATCCAGCGACATGGCGCTGAGGACGATGACGGGAATCTCCGCCAGTTGCGGATCGGCGTGCATCTGGTCAAGGACCTCCCAGCCAGAGACCATCGGCATCATCAGGTCCAGGATCACCACGTCCGCCTTTTCCGGGCGATTCAAGGTGAGAAAATCGAGCGCCTGTTTGCCGTTGGCCGCCGGGATGACGTTGTAACCGCCGTCTTCCAGCTCGTCTTCCAGGACGTCTCGCACGTCGGGATCGTCTTCGACCAGGAGGACCGTCCGTCCCCGCTGTCCCCGTGATCCTTCCCCCGGCAAGCCCATCTCAAACTAAATTGATCCATTGATCGCCGGTTATCAAGCGTTACCGACGTGTTAACGTCCCGGACCGCTGACGAACGGATGACGTTGCAGTCCAAATACTCCATCGTGCGAAAGATCGCCGATGGCGGGACCGCCGAGATATTCCTGGCGAAACAGCACGGCGCCCAGGGATTCGAAAAGGGCGTCGTCCTCAAGCGTATTTTCACCGAGTTTTACGCTGATCCGCAGTTCCGGCACATGCTGGTCGACGAGGCGCACATCGCGATGAGCCTCAACCACAGCAACATCGTCCAGGTCCTGGATCTCGGCGAAGAAGAAGGCCGCTATTTTCTGGCGCTGGAGCTGGTCGACGGGTGGACCCTCGATGCCGTGTTGCGGCGCGCAAAGACCGCCGGGATCCCCTTTCCCCCGCCGCTGGCCCTCTATGTCACCGCGGAGGTCTGCCGGGCCCTGGCCTACGCCCACGCCAAGGCCCGCGAAGGCACCCCGCTGGGAATCGTCCACCGCGACGTCAGCCCCCACAACGTTCTGGTCAGCGAGCACGGCGAGGTGAAGCTGACCGATTTCGGGATCGCAAAGGCGGCCATCAAGCGCGAGCAGAGCCTGGGCAACATGATCAAGGGCAAGATCGCCTTCATGTCGCCCGAGCAGGCCTCCGGCGCCGAGATCGACGCGCGATCGGATCTCTTCTCGCTGGGAACGATGCTGTACGTGATGATCACGCGGCACTATCCCTTCGATGCGCCGACGGACTTCGAGACCCTGATGCAGGTCAAGAGCGGCGATTTCCTGCCGCCCGAGACCGCCCGTCCCGGCCTGAACCCGGAGCTTTACCGGGTCATTCGCAAGGCGATGGGCAAAGCGCCCGACGACCGTTACCAGCGGGCGGAAGAGATGCTGATCGACGTGGAGCAGGTCATGCGCCTCGCCTTCCGCCCGGTTGGCCAGACCGAGCTGATGCGCTGGCTGGCCGAGCTGGCCGAAAAAGATGGGTCCACCCCGCTGACCCGACAGGCCGGCCCGGGGCTGGAGCCCAAGACGCCCGGCGCCCAGCCGGCGATCGTCGGCGACAGACAGGAATCCGGACTGGCGCTGGATCTCAGCGAGGCCGAGCTGGTGACGCCCCAGGAGCGCCCCAGCGCGCGCGGGCTGCCCCCACCGGTTCCCAGCTCTGTCACCCCCGTGTTGACGAAGCCGACGACGGAACCCGTCACCGTCGGGCCACAGCGGATCGGCAAGAAACGGCTGCGATTCCGTGGGGTGGCCCTGCTGGCCATGGGCATCACCGTCGGGCTGGTCGGCCTGTCGGCGACCATCAAGTCTTGCGGTGGCAGCCGCGTCACCTCGGCGCCCACGGCCCCCCCACCGGTCGCGACCGTCAAGCCTGACCCCACCACGGTCCCCGTCGCGGCCGCTGATCCCCAGACCCCGCCGGCTGCGACGGCCGCCCCCGTCGTGGAGGCGACGCCTTCGACGCCGGCGCCGGAAAACCGCGCCCACGAAGAAGCGCCCCCCAGCACCGGCGCCGGCGCCGGCGCAGCCAAGGAGGCATCCGCCTCGGCGCCGGTCCCCAGCCGATCGAAACAGGTCTGGGTGGCCATCAAGAGCGAACCTGACGGCGCCAAGGTCAGCACCCGCCATCACGCCTATGGAACGACGCCCGTGTCGGTCAAGCTGAGGCCCGGGCACCAGTACCTGCTGACCCTCACCAAACCTGGCTATGCGCCCACCACGACCCATTATCTCGTTGAGCCGGTCGACTCCCAGACAGTGCAGGTGTCCCTGAAAAAAGTTGGCGAGACCAAACGAGCCGCCGCGACTGCCCCCCCGGCCGGCGCGACGCCCAAAAGCGGGAGAGCCAACTGGTGGAAGTTCGGACGCTGACCCCGGCGCGCCGCGGTGACCCACCGTCACCCACGGCGACGAAAACCTAAAGAGCGCAGACAGTTAACGTCTGCCCCGGGCCTTCCACAAGCGTCGCTGGCACGGGCATCGTAAGATCACGTGGGTATGTGTGGCGGCGGGCCTCCTATTTTCCGCCGACATGCCGATATTTAAGTCAGGAGGAAGGTGCTCTCATGGACCTTTTAGGAGATGTCGGATCGTGTTGCGTCTCTGAGGTGATGGGGACCGAGCTTTACACGCTGACCCCTGACACGGCGGTGGCATCGGCGCGCAGGCTGGCCATGGCCAACGGCGTGGAGCACCTGCTGGTCCTGGAGAAAGGGACGCTGACCGGGATCGTCTGCGGCGACGACCTGCGATCGGCTTCACGGGACGCCCTGGTCGGGGAATGCATGAGCTCGCCGGTGTTGTGCATCGCCCCGGAGACCACCCTCCAGGAAGCCATCGAGATCATGGCGGAGAACAACGTCGGTTGTCTGCCGGTGGTCACGGGCCACTATCTGGTCGGCATCGTCTCGCGCCATGCTCTGGCCTCCGCAGGATTGACCGACGAGACACCGCCGGAACCCGAGTCCTGCGCGGCTTGCCACTCGACCAGAAAGGTCCGCCGCGATCCGCGCGCCGGCGGCACGCCGCTGTGCGAGCTGTGCCTGGGACGAACCGCCTCCAGCCCATTCGCCAACGGCGCCGACTAGATAGCCCGACGCTTGGGTTAGAGTGCCGCCCCTGATGGCGGACCGACGCGGCGAGAGCCGGAGACCGAAGCCCGATCGCGACCGAGAGCGGGCGAAGCCCGATCGGGATAAGGCACGCGTGAAGCCCGATCGGGACATGCCCCGGGCGCCGGAGCAGCCAGAAGCGCTGACCCGGGGGGCGCGCAAGATGGAGGCGGCGCTGGAGCAGTTCGGCCTGGGCGACGTCGTCGCGGGCGCGGCGGCGGTGGACGTGGGCGCGTCGACCGGTGGTTTCACGTCGGCGCTGCTGCGGCACGGGGCCCGATCGGTGGTGGCGGTGGAGGTGGGACACGATCAGCTGCACACCAGCCTGCGGGGCGATTCTCGCATCACCCTGCTGGAAGGGGCCGACTGGAAGACCCTGTCATTGACGGCAGCGCCGGGGCCATTCGACTTCTTCACCGTCGACGTCAGCTTTGTCGCCGCGCGCAGCATGCTGCGCGGCCTGGCCTTTCGCCTGCGCGACGGCGCCCAGGGAGTTGTGCTGGTGAAACCGCAGTTCGAGCTGCCCGACCAGCGCGTGCGTGAGGGAAAGGTCGACGATCCCAACCTGCGCCGCGCGGCGCTGGAGCGATTCACGGCCAAGGCGGGGGCGCTGGGCTTCGACGTGCTGGGCGCGGAGGACTCGCCGGTGACCGGCGGCAGCGGCACCGTCGAGATCCTCACCTGGCTGCGTTTCAACGGTCGGCCGGCCACCATGCCACGCCCGGGAGAGCGGCGCGAAAAACCGGCCCCGGTGACCGACGGCAAGACCAAGGCGCCGGCCGCCGACCCCGCGAAGGCCGTCTGGCCCTGGTTCGTGGTCAGCGCGCCTGGGCTGGAGGACGTCACGTACGCCGAGACGGTCGCCCTGCCCGACGCCGTCGACGTCCGGCGCGTCGACGGCGGGGTGGAGTTTTCCGGTCCGGTGACGGTGGCCATGCGGGCGAACCTGTGGCTGCGCACGGCTACCCGGGTGGTCGCACGGCTGGGGACGGCGCAAGCGCGGGAGTTTGGCCGCCTGCGCCACGCCCTGGACCGCTTGCCCTGGGAACGCTTCATCGCCGCCGACACGCCCGTCAAGTTCAGCGTCACGACGTCGCGCTGCCGGCTGTACCACACCGGCGCCCTGGCCGAGACGGCCGCGCTGTCCGTCGCCGAGCGCGTGAAGGGCTGGCGCCCCGAGGCCGTCCCCGCGCCCGGCGGCGAACCGCTGACCGTCCTTGTGCGCGGCAGCGAGGACACCTTCACGATCAGCGTCGATTCATCGGGCGAGCGGCTGCACCGTCGTGGCTGGCGCGTGGAGACGGCGATCGCGCCGTTGCGCGAGACCCTGGCGGCCGGGTTGCTGGCCCTGTGTGGGTGGGACGGCACGACGGCGTTTTGCGATCCGATGTGCGGTGCCGGCACCATCGCGCTGGAGGCGTGCGCCTGGGCCTTGAACGTCGCACCGGGTCTGCGGCGCCCCTTCGCCTTTCAAACCTGGCCGCTTTACGACGAAGGCCTGCAGCGGCAATGGGAGGCGTTGCGCGGCGAGGCCGAGGCGGCCGTGCGCGGCGCGCCGGCGGCGCCCATCGTGGCGTCCGATCGCGACCCGCAGTCGATCGAGATCGCGCGGCGAAACGCCGACCGCGGCGGGTTCGCCGCGCACCTGGCGCTGACCTGCGCCCAGCTGGGCGACGTGCGCCCGCCCGCGCCACAGGGGCTGGCCCTGCTGAATCCCCCCTACGGCCGCCGGCTGGGGCACCCGCACGCGGCCACGCGCCTCTACCGCGACATCGGACGAACGCTGCGCGCGCACTTTCGCGGCTGGCGCATCGGCCTTCTCGCCGCCAACCAGGCCGCGGTCAACGCCGTCGGGTTGACGCCCACCGCGACGCATCGGCTGTCGAACGGCGGGTTGCCGGTCACGCTGCTGGTGATCGATCTTTAGGGCGCGGGTCGGTCGATTGTTCTATTCGAGATAGCCGCAGAGGAGCCAGGTGAGGAAGGCCAGGCGTTCGTCCTCTGTCATGACGACGCCGCCGTCGGCGGGCGGCATCGAGCAGTTCAGCAGATCAAAGCGGACCACGTCCTGCCAATCGGCGACCTGGCGATAGTTTTCCAGCGGCCATGAACCGTCGGGGTTCCCCGTGTAATGACAGGGAACGCAGCGGTCCTGGAGGATGGGCGCCACGTCGTTGAAGTGCGGCGGCGGATCGGGACAGGTCGGAGGCTCGATGGGGGTACAGGCCACCAGGCCGGCGTCTTGCGGATCGCCTGCACCGCCCATGGCGTCAGCAACAGCGCCGCCACCCTTGCCGCACGCGGTGACGGACGCCAGCACCGCACTGGCGAGGAGCAGGGCGCGCGAGGTGACACGTGGTTGCGGCTCCACGTCTCGTAATTTAGCGCGGACGACGCGGCCGGCGCTAGACGGCGGTTTCGATGGCGCGCCCGGAGCCCGATTGCGGGCGATGCAGCTTGTATCCCATACCACGCACGGCTTCGAGGTGAATGCCCAGCGGCCCGAGCTTGGCGCGCAGGTTCAGCACGTGGGTGTCCACGGTCCGCACGCGTCCCACGTGCCGGTAGCCCCACACCCGGGACAGCAGTTCCTGGCGGGTGAAGACCCGCCCGGCCCGGTCGACCAGGAACCGCAACAGCTGGAACTCGTACGGCGTCAGTTTCAAGGAACGGTCGCCGACGAAGGCCTGCAATGACGTGCAGTCCAGGGTGATCTCGCCATAGCGAATGCGCGGCGTCGTCAGCGATGTCTGATCGCGCCAGCGTAATTGCTGGACGCGCGCCGATAATTCCTCGGCGCACAGGGGCATGACGATGAAATCGTCAGCGCCCATCTCCATGTCCATCACCGAGATCCGGGCCAGATCGACGCACATGAGAACGCGAATGTTCGCCAGATCCTCACGCTCGCGGATGCGGCGGATGGCGTTGCGGCCGATCTCCAGGTGGGAACCGGCTTCGATGATGATGATGTCCGGTACCCCGAAGGACCGCGGCAGCTCGGCCAGGTCATAGCCGACGGTGGTGACCTCGTTCCCTAGACCGCGCAGCAGCGTGGCGGGCGCGTCAGCCCGTACATCGTTTCGACCGTGATCCAGCGTAACAACAATTACTCGCAGCATTCCTGTTAAGAGTCCTCCCCCAATGCCCTCGACGGGGGTATCGAGTCGACTCAAGTCTAGGGGTGCTTCGGTTACGGGATCATTTCCGGCCCGAACATTTCTTGTAACTAAGCGTGGGTGGAAGGGGGCCGCTGCCCCGCGTTCAATACACCGTCCAGCGACGAGGCAAGAAGTATTCCTCGTAGATGCGCAGGGCGTAGCGGTCGGTCATGCCAGTGATGAAGTCGCCGATGGCCCGCGACAGGCCGTCGGATTCGGGGACGCCTTTGGGCCAGTGCTTGGCGCGGAACTCGTCCGCGTGATTGTGAAAGTAGGACCACAGTTCGCTGATGATCCGTTGCGCCTTCTCGAACTCGCCACGAATCTCGTCCTTTTCGTAGACCGCCTCGTAAAGGTAATCGCGCAGGGCGATGAGGGCGTCCAGGACCTCGTCGCTCATGCGGATCTGCCGTTTTTCTTCCAGCCGCGACGACGACACCATGTCGTTGACCATGCGAGCCACGCGGTCGCTGTGCGACGCGCCCAGCACCGCCAGGATGCCGGCCGGGACGGCCGCCGGGTTGACGACGCGGCCGCGGACGGCGTCGTCCAGGTCGTGGTTCACGTAGGCGACGATGTCGCTGATACGGACGATCTGCCCCTCCAGCGTCATGGCCATGAGGTTGGCGTTGTCCGAGATGATGTGCCCCTTGCCCTTCGAATGCTTGAGGATGCCGTCGCGCACCTCGACGCTGAGGTTCAGACCGCGTCCGTCACGCTCCAGCACCTCGACCACGCGCAACGATTGTTTGACGTGGTGAAATCCCTCGGGCATCAGCTTGGCCAGCACCTTCTCGCCGGCGTGGCCAAACGGGGTGTGGCCCAGGTCGTGCCCCATGACGATGGCCTCGGTCAGGGATTCGTTCAGGCGCAGCGCCCGGGTGACCGTCCGGGCAATCTGCGCGACCTCCAGCGTGTGCGTGATGCGCGTGCGATAGTGGTCGCCCTCGGGCGCCAGGAACACCTGCGTCTTGCCGGCCAGCCGGCGAAACGCTTTGGAGTGGATGATGCGGTCGCGATCGTGCTGGAAGATCGGGCGGGCGGGATCAAGCGGTTCGGGCAGCGCCCGCCCCCGGCTGGCGCTGCTCTTCTGGGCGAACGGCGACAGCACCGCCTCCTCGTCGGCCTCCAGCTGCTCGCGAATGTTCATTACCGTCTCTTTCCTCTGCCTTTGCCCCGGGGCATCCCGCCAGCGCCCTTGCTCTTGCCGGCGGTCTTCACGGGCGCCTTGCTCTTGCCTTTGCCGACGGCGCCGCCGCCCCGTCCCCTCCGGTTATCGAACGCGGCTGCTTCCGGTTTCGCGCGGTGATGATCTTTCTCGCGGCGGCTCCGGCCGCGACCGGCTCCGTCACGCCCGCCGCGTCCGAAGGCGTGTTCACCGCGGGCCCGGTCGGCCACGCGGTGTTCGTGCAGGGCGAAGTCGACCTTGCGACGAACCACGCTGACCGACTGCACCTCGACCTTGACGGTGTCGCCGAGGGCGAAGGCCCGTCCGGAACGGCGCCCCACCAGCCGGCAGGCCGGCTCGTCATAGATGTAATAGTCGTCGGACAGCGCCTCCAGGCGGACCAGACCCTCGACGAACGGCTCGTCGATGACCACGAAGAAGCCGAAGCCGGCCACGCCCGAGATCGTCCCGTCGAAGACGTCGCCGATCCGATCGCGCAAGAAGAACGCCCGGTAGAGATCGGTGACCTCGCGCTCGACCTCCATGGCCTGCCGCTCGGCGAACGACGAGTCGGCCGCCATCTTTTGCAAGGCGGCCCGCTCGGGCACCGGCGTCTCCGCCGGTGGCGCCCAGCCGCCCGATGGTTTTCCTTGCCCGGCCAGGCGGCTCTTCAGCAGGCGGTGCACGATCAGATCCGGATAGCGCCGGATCGGCGAGGTGAAGTGCAGGTAGTCGGGCGACGCCAGACCGAAGTGGCCGATGTTCACCACGTCATAGGTCGCCTGCTTCAGAGAGCGCAGCATCTGGAACGACAGCGCCTTCTCGGCCGGATGCCCCTTCAGCCGATCGAGGACGCGGTGCAGCCCCTTGGGCGTGCGCGCGTCGTCGATGTCGATCTGGATGCCGTAATGCTCGGCCAGCACGGCGAACTGCTCCATGCGCGCCCGATCGGGCGCGTCGTGGATGCGCCACAGGGTGTCCTCGTTGCGCTGGTGAAAGCTGTCCGCCACCGCCTCGTTGGCGGCCAGCATGAACTCCTCGATCATCGAATAGGCCTGGCGTTCGCCGGGATCGCGCCGCGACTTGCGGATGTCGCGCACCAGGCGGGGATCGTCGTGGTCCAGCTCGATCACCGGCTCGGGCAGATCGAAGTTCAGCGCCCCACGCTCCACACGCTGGACGTTCAGCTGGCGCGCCAGGCTTTCCATGGCCCGCAGCGCCGGCAGATGCGGTTCGTATTTCTTGCGCTTGCCGCGGGTGTCGCCGCCCAGCGCCGCCGCCACGCCGGGATAATCCAGGCGGGCGCGTGAATGGATCACCGCCGCGCAGAAATCGCGGTCGACGATGTTCATCTGCTTGTCGAAGTCGATGCGCACCACCATGGCCAGCCGATCCTCCTCGGGGACCAGCGAGCACATCCGCGCCGACAGCGGCTCGGGCAGCATCGGGATGGCCCGGTTGGGCAGGTAGATGCTGCAGCCGCGCTTGCGCGCCTCGATGTCGACGGGGGCGCTCTCGCGGACATAGTGGGAGACGTCGGCCACCGCGACCCACAGGCGCGTCCCGCCGTGGGGCAGGCGCTCGATGGCCACCGCGTCGTCAAAGTCGCGCGCGGTCTCGGGATCGATCGTCGTGAACTCGATGTGGCGCAGGTCTTCGCGGTCGGCCCGCTCCTGGGGCAGCACCTCCTGGGGCAGGTGCTCGGCCTGGCGGGCGGCGTCCTCGGGGAATTCTTCGGTGATGTCGGCGCAGGCCAGCACCTTCTCCACCTCGGTGCGCGGATCATCGGGATCGCCCAGCACCTTCAGCACCTCGGCGGCCATGGGGCCGTCCGGGACGTCAGGGTAGCGGGTGATCTCGGCGACCACGGCCTGGCCAACCAGCGTCGCTGCCACGTGGCCGCTCAAGGTCACCGGGCCGGTGATGCGCGGGTCGTCGGGCTGCAGGATCATCTGCTTGCCGGCGCGGACCAGCTGGCCGGTGATCTTGGCGCGCCCGCGCGACAGCACGTGCAGCACGCGTCCTTCGAAGCCGCGCACGCCTTGCCAGGCCTCGATCTCGACGGTGTCGGCGTCCATGGCGGCGCCGCGGCTGCGGGCCGAGATGTGGACGTCTTCGGACTTGTCGTCGGGGACGACGAATCCATACCCAACGGGATGGATCTTGATCCGTCCGGTCAGTTTGCGCGCGTGGGCGCGCGGGAGAGGGGTTCGGGAATAGTTGTCTTCGATGCTCACTCGGTATCCGTTTCTATGATTGTCTCACTGTGGTTGTTACGGTCGGCTCGGCGTTTGAACTGGCCGCAAGGCATACAGCCTGCGGTCGTCCGAGCCAACGAAGATGGTGCCGTCGGCGGCCAGGGCAGGCGAGCTGTCGACGTCGCCCCCCAGCTCGACCGACCAGCGAAGCTGGCCGTCCGGTTCCAGCGCGTACAGGCGATCGTCCTGCGATCCGAACAGCACGGCGCCCCTGGCGTCGACCAGCGCCGACGACCAGATGCGATCGCCGGTGCGGAATGTCCAGTCCAGCGTGCCGTCCAGGCGGACGGCGTAAAAAAGGCTGTCGAACGAGCCGATGTACACGTCGCTGGCGCCCAGCGCCGCCGAGGCCCGGATGTCGCCGCCGGTGGTCATCGCCCAGCGCAAGGTGCCATCGGTGTTCAGGGCGTACAGCTTGCGATCGTCCGACCCGATATAGATGGTCCCGTCATCGCCGATGGCGGGGCTGGATTCCACGTCGCCGCCGGTGCGAAAGTCCCAGCGCTTGATGCCGTTGGGACCGATGGCGTAGACCAGATCGTCCTGGCTGCCGGCGATAACGGTTCCGTCGGACATCACCGCGGGCGCCGACGAGACGTGCCCCCCGGTGGCGAAGCGCCAGCGCAGTGTCCCGTCGGGGTTGATGGCATAGACACCGTCGCCGCCCGTATAGATGACGCCGTCGGGGCCGATGGTGGGGCCGGCGTCGACGTCGCAACGGCTGGCGTCGGGTCCGATGCCGATTCGTTGCGGGCAGGACCCGACCTGGAAGGCCCAGCGTGGTTTGTCGCCGCCCGGCGCGATGGCGTACAGGTGGTCGTCGTCGGAGCCGACGAAGATCCCGCCGTCACGGGCGATGGCCGGCGAGCTGAAGATGATATCGCCGGTCAGGTGCGACCAGCGCAGCGTCCCGTCGTGGGCCAGCGCGTACACCCGGCCGTCGTGGGAACCAAACAGCACCGACCCGTCGTCGGCGACGACCGGCGACGAGGTGATCGCGCCGCCGGAGGCGAATGTCCACCAGACCGCCGGCTTCTTGCTGGGCAAGACGAAGGGCGAGCGCCCGCGGTGGGAGACGCCCAGGCGAAACATCGGCAGCGCCGGCTCGTTCACGGCCGTGGGCAGGGGCATGACCGGGGGCGTGGCCCCGGCGACCACTGGCGGTCGCGCCCGCGCGCCGGGAGGCGGGGGCCAGGTGCAGTGTCCGGCGTCGCAGATCCGCTGCAGCTTGCAGTCGTGATCCGAGCCGCACGCGGTCTGCACACCGGCGCACCCGGCCTGCAGCAAGGCCCATAGCCCACCTATCACCCAAACACACCGAATCACGGGGTCACGAAAATCGCTGAACGTTTCGCGGCCGCACCCGGCGAGCCACACGAAAAAGAAATCCTTCTGATGGGCCAAGACTAAGGCAATTTCGAAAAGCTGCAAGCACGACGTCGCGACAGGACCACCGCTGCCGCTGCCAGGCCGTCTGTGGGTGCGTCTGGGTCAGGTCACGGACCGTGTTCGAACAACGTTCTCTGTTATCCTGATTGAATGCGTTTGCGCTCGCTGTTGCTGCTGGTGGTACTGACAGCGGCCGTTTCAGCGGGATGCCGCAAGAGCGCGCCAAGATCACCCGCGCCCGCCGCCGCCGTGACAGCGCCGGCGGCCCCGACCGCGCCCCCGACGGCCACGACGGGAACCGGTGGCCTGCCCGCGCCGCCCGCCACCGCCAGGCGCGCCATCCGCCACGTCATCATCATCAGCGAGGATGGACTGCGTCCGGACGCCCTGATGGACGTGCGGCCGCCCGTGCACGAATCGATCATGCACAAGGGATCGTTCTCGCTGCAGGCGCGGACCATCCGCCACGCCTCCACCCTGCCCTCGCACG